>CAMOKZ010000148.1 GCA_946618155.1 uncultured Lachnospiraceae bacterium
GTTCCAGCCCCGCCTCGGGCCCGCGATGACGACGATGATTTTCTTTTCCATGCTGTTCTTTCTCTCTGATCGGTCGATGAAATCGGTTGTATGTTTCACTGTGGAGATGATACCACAGTTCGCGCGAATACACAATCGCCCGCTGCATCCAGGCGGACAGACGGGGCATTTTGCAGGATGATCGGAAGATGCAGCGAATATATATTTCGAATTACGCACGCGGAGGAAAAACCAAGGAAATGTTCAGGGAATACCCTGAGAGGCTGTGAAGATCTGATCCAAAGGAACTTTTGATCCGGTCATCCGTCACACATACCGGGACCGGGAAACGGTCCGTACGAAGGAGGACAGCCATGATGCGAATCATGATTCTGCTTGCCGCCGCAGCGCTTCTGCTCACCGGTGCGGCACACGCCGCCGGGGTGGAAACCCCGCCAGCCCTGATGCTGGACGACAGCGGCATCACGGAGACGCCGACCCTCGGAAACTATGCCTGGTCGTACCCGACCGGCAGCCGGGATGAATGGACGGGTGTCGAAGCCTGCGGAATGGCTCCGACGGACCCGGCGGCACAGGACACCTTCGGGCAGGTCCTGCTGATGGAGGACCGGACCTACACCATCCGCTGGGGCGGGACGCCGCCGGATGAACTGATCGTCTTTTCATGGGATGCCGCGGTTTTCTCCGACCCGGATCATATCGACGATTACGAGGAAAACCCTGAAATCATTCTCCGGAGAGACGGCGGAACCATTACCCTCCGGCCCGACAGGGTCTACGACTTTCAGGCCAAATGGCGGCAGGCCGAAGGGACTGACCAGCCGTACGGGAACGCCCATTACGGCCTTGTGACGCAGCGGCTGATCATGGAGGACGGCCCCGGCTCCGTCATGATGGGCGGCTGGACGCCCGCCGCGGACTTCGCCGTGACCGAAGAGCGCGCGGCGGTCTTTGCGAAGGGGACGGAAACGCTGACCGGCGCCCGCTATATCCCCGTCGCCTATCTGGGCTCCCAGGTCGTCGCGGGGACCAACCACGCCTTCCTCTGCCAGACCGCCGCGGCCTATCCGGGCTCCCTGGAGACTGCGCCGGCCTTTGCGGTCGTCTACCTGTACGAAGACCTGCAGGGAAACGTGACGCTGCTGAACGCGGCGGATTTTGACATCGGATCTCTCTGCACCTATGGCGACGAATGACAAACCACATGCGTGACGGAAGGGGGGACATGCACATGAAAAACGGGTGCGTGGCCATCGGGAACACGGGAATGTACTATGTGTCCTTCGGGCACGGCAGCCGGAACCTGATCGTCCTCCCCGGCCTGTCGGACGGGCTCGCGACTGTCAGGGGGAAAGCCTTGTTCCTGCAGGCGCCGTTCCGGAAGTTCTTCGGCGAATACACCGTGTGGATGTTCAGCCGGAAAAATGAGATGCCGGAGGGCTATACGATCCGGCAGATGGCGGAGGATCAGGCGCTGGCGATGCGGACGCTTGGCATCGGTCGGGCCGCCGTGCTCGGCGTCTCCCAGGGCGGCATGATCGCCCAGTACCTGGCAATCGATCATCCCGAGATGGTGGAAAGGCTGATCCTCGCGGTCACCGCGCCATGCGCGAACGACGTGGCCAGAGACGCGGTGGGCGCGTGGATCGACATGGCGAAGCAGGGGGATCACGTCCGCCTGATGACGGATACTGCCGACAGGATGTATTCAAGGGCCTACCTTGAAAAGAACCGGAAGCTGCTCGCCCTGACGGCGAGGTTCACCCGGCCGCGCAGCTATGAGCGCTTCTTCCGGAACGCCCGCGCGATCCTGGCATTCGACGCCCGCGCGGAGCTGTCCAAAATAGGCTGCCCGACGCTGATCATCGCCGGGGAAGACGATCACACCGTGGGCAACGAAGCGCCCCGGCTGCTCAGCGAGGGCATCCCCGGCAGCGAGCTGTACATCTATCCGGGTCTCGGCCACGGCGCCTATGAGGAAGCCCGGGACTTCTACGACCGGGTCTACGCGTTCTGTTCACAGTGACAGCGAGACCAACTGCCAAAGGAGGGCACATTCATGATCACGGATACCTTTGACAATCAGTCACCGGCCATCATCAATCCGGCCGTCAAGGCGGACGCAGTACCGGTGGACGCGTGCATCGTCACATTCTCCCACGAGATCGAGAAGCACGTGGCGGAACAATACGCCAGCGGGGAGATCGCATCCCTCTGGTGCGCCACAGGCCGGACGCCGGTGTACCTGATTGAGAAGAACGGAAAGCGCTTCGCCTTCTACAAAACCTATGTCGGCGCCCCGATCACGACGGGCCTGATGGAGGACGCGGCGTCGGAGCTGAAGTGCCGCAGGTTCATCCTCTTCGGCGGAGCAGGCTGCCTGAACAAAGAGATCGCGCACGGGAAAGTGATGGTGCCGACGGAGGCCTACCGGGATGAGGGGACCTCGTATCATTACGCGCCCGCCTCGGACTACATCGCCATCCCCAACGCCCCCGCGGTCGCCGCGTTCATGGCGCACAGCGGCATCCCCCATGTGCTCGGGAAGACCTGGACCACCGATTCCTTCTACCGCGAAACCCGGAACAATTTTGAAAAGCGGAAGGCAGACGGCTGCATCTCGGTGGAGATGGAGTGCGCCGGCGTGCAGGCGATGTGCACCTTCAGGGGGCTGAAACTCTACCCCTTCTTTACCAGCGGCGACCTGCTGGACGCGCCGGAATGGGATGAGCGCGGCAAGGATTATCGCCACGGCGGGCAGCATGATGTCGGTCACTTCGATATCGCGCTCGCGCTGGCGGATTATATTTCGCAGCCGGGCGAATCGTAACCGGCGCTCAAATAAGCAGGCTGATGCGGGCGGAAAACAGTTTTTTTCAAAAATCCCCCTGCGTCAGGGATTGCTTGTGACGCAGGGTCATGTGCTAATCTGGGCGCGAAAGGAGGTGGAAGGCTGTGTCACAGTACACGACCGGAGAGATGGCGAAAGCCTGCGGCGTCACCGTCCGCACCGTCCAGTTCTACGATCAGAAAGGCATCCTGATTCCGAGCGCCCAGAGCGAAGGCGGCCGAAGGCTGTACTCCGGGGATGACCTCAGGAAGCTGAAAATCATCTGTTTTCTCCGGAGCGCAGGCCTGACCCTGGATACCATCAGGCAGCTGCTGCAGGAAGAAGACCCGGGCAGCGTGATCTCCATCCTGCTGGCCCAGCAGGAACAGGTTCTCCTGGATGAGATCGCACAGCGCCATGAACAGCTGAACCGGCTGGGCGAGCTGCAGAAAGGCATCAAAGACATTTCGTCCTTCTCCATCGAAACCATCGGTGACATAGCCGCCATCATGGAAGGCAAAAAGAAAATGAGTGCGATGCACAGGAACATGCTCCTGACAGGGCTGCCCCTGAGCATCCTGCAGATCGCGTCCATCCTGCTGTGGATCTTCAAAGGCGTCTGGTGGCCCTTCCTTCTGTGGGCCGCTTTGGCCATCCCCTACGGCATCCTCTGGTCGCGCTATTACTTCCGCCACACCGCCTATATCTGCCCGCAGTGCCATGAGGTGTTCAGGCCCGCCCTTAAGGAAGCCTTCTTTGCGGATCACTCGCCGAGGACACGCAGGCTGACCTGCGTCAGGTGCGGGCATCACGGGTTCTGCGTGGAAACCTGGGGAGGCGACGCGAAATGAAGGCATGGAAGAAAGCCCTGCGTTTCGTCCTGTTTCTCCTGCCCGTCGGCCTGATCGGCGGCTGGTTTGCCGCGGAGATGCAGCTTCCCTCCCTGGATCCGGCGCTGCTGGAGCAAACCATTCAGCAGGCCGGCAGCCTGGAAGCAGCCAAGGCCCTGACGGCTGTATCCACAGCTGTGTATACGGTTGTCTGCGGCTTCTTTGGCTATCTCCTTGCAGAAAAGATCGGGCTGATGCGTCCGTTCCGCTTTGAGAAAGCCCCGCTGACCCGCTGTGTGCCCGTTGCCCTGCTCGGCGGGGCGATTCTCAGCCTGGATGCGTGGACCTTTGCCGGGTGGATCCCCGCGCTGAGGGATACCTATGCATCCGCCGGATCGTTTGACGCGGCGGTCTGGATCGCTTCGATCCTGTACGGCGGCATTACGGAGGAGATCATGATCCGCCTCTTCCTGATGAGCGGACTGGCGCTGCTCGGCTGGAAGCTGTTCCGCCGCGGGGAAAAAGAGGTGCCGGCCGGCATCCTGATTGCAGCCAACATCCTCTCTGCGCTGGTATTTGCCGCCGCCCATCTGCCTGCCACAGCGCAGCTGCCCGGCGGGCTGACGCCCCTGCTCCTGCTCCGCTGCTTCCTGCTCAACGGCGCGGCCGGGCTGCTCTTCGGGCGGTTCTACCGGAAGCACGGCATCCAGTACGCCATCCTGGCGCACATGCTGTTCCATCTCGTCAGCAGAACGATCTGGCTGATTGTTCTCCCCTGAAGAAGCAAGTGTCAAGGCCTGTCAACGGTGGCAGGTCTCTTTTTACTTCGTCATCTTCCCGCGAAGGATTTTTGCCCGCCCATGGATATAAAAAACCGCAGGTTTCCCTGCGGCTGGAATCCGTATGCTGTTCCCTTATTCTGCGTCGGTCTCGACAGGCGCGTAGATCATGGTGGCGATGACGGTATCGCCGCCCAGCAGATCCACGGAGATCATACCGTCCTGCAGCAGGGTGATGTTCAGGCCCGCCGCCTGCATCTCGGTGCTCGCGGTGGCCACAAGCTTGCCGTCCTGCAGCTCGGCATTCTGCGCCATGAACATGGTCATCAGGGAGATCAGGTCATTCTCGCTGTCAGCGATCTCGCCCAGGGTGACCGCGCCATTCTCAATGGTGATATCCGGCATGGCAGGCATGCCGAGCTCGGCGGCCTTCTCGGCGGAGACGATGTTGTCCAGCAGGTTGACATAGGCGATCGCATAGGTGCCGTTGAAGTCCTCCAGCGCCGCGTCCGTCTTCGGCTCAGCCAGTTCGACTGCAGCAGGCGCTTCGCGGGTGAACTCGACGGTCTCGTCCTCATCGCCGAGGGTCAGCACGCCGTCCGCGAAGGTGCCGGTGACCGTGTCGCCGTTCATGGTCACGGTCACGCCTGTGTCCGTCGATTCCCAGGTGCCCTCAGAGCCTGCCATCGAGGCGGTGCCGTCCTCGTTCAGCAGCAGTTCCATGGGCATGCCGTACACCTCCGCGTACCAGCTGCCAGTCACATCGGCGGTCTCGGCAACAGCGGGAACCAGTGCCAGCATCAGGCACAGGGCCAGCACGACAGACAAAATCTTGCTCATGGGGTTTTCCTCCTTTTTTCCGCGCGGGGGAGAGGTTTCTCCGTTCCGTCGCTTTTTCATGGTCTGACGGGGCAGGTTGCCCCCTCCACCTGAGTTTACCACAGTGCAGCGTGTTTGACTATAGGGGAATCTTCATTTCGGTTCGCCGGACTGGAAAAAGAAGCCGAAAAGCAAGAACTGCGTCGACACCGGCGCAGTCCTGCGCTTGCCGGGATGG
>CAMOKZ010000149.1 GCA_946618155.1 uncultured Lachnospiraceae bacterium
ATGGAACAAAGACGACCCAGTTCTGAAGAAGCCTTTATCTCGGAAATGCAGGATCTGACCGGCCTGTCCGGGCCTGTCACCGGCCTTGTCGCGGAGGGCGGCGGGATGAAATGCGCCTACGGCGCAGGCGTCCTGGATGCTTTTCTTGATGACGGACTGCAGTTTCCCTACTGCATCGGCGTCTCCGCCGGCTCGGCCAACGTGGCCTCCTATCTCGGCGGTCAGCGCGGCCGGAATATCCGCTTTTATGTGGAGCACACCCAGGAGAGGGACTACTTCGGCGCCGGCCCCTTCGTGAAGACCGGCAACATGTTTAACCTGCGCTATATCTACGGCACGCTCAGCAACAGCACGGGCGCCGACCCGCTGGACTTTGCCCGGGTCATGAAAAATCCTGCCCGCTTCCGCATCGTCGCGACCGACGCGGAGACCGGCAGGCCCCATTACTTTGAAAAATCGGAAATGGCCCAGGACGATTACCGGGCGATCATGGCCTCCTGCGCTCTTCCGGCGCTCTGCCGGCCTGTGCGCATCGGCAGCCGGTCTTACTATGACGGCGGGGTATCCGACGCCATCCCGGTCCGCCGGGCCCTCACCGACGGATGTGAAAAGGTCGTGGTGCTGCTCTCCAAGCCGCGAAGCTTCGTGATGCAGCCGCAGAACCATCACTTTGCCTACTCCCGCGCCTGCCGCCGCTATCCCCGTGTCGTGCAGGCCCTCGAACGCAGGCACATCATGTACAGGCAGCAGCAAAAGCTTCTGTTCGCCCTGGAAAAGGAAGGCCGCGCCTTCCTCTTCACGCCGGCAGCAGACGCACAGATGAGCACCTACTCCATGGATCCGGAGGCGAACAGGCGTCTCTACGAGCAGGGACTTGCGGATTACCGCGCGCGCCGCGGGGAGCTTCTGGCGTTCCTGGAGACCCCTGTGCCCGGTCGTGACCGGTTATCTTAAACCACCCCTGCGGATAACATACCAGGGCAGATAATACACCCCGGCTAAACCCCTCAACCGGCGGATAAAAAACAGACCCGGTACTGCAGCTTCGCGCTGCGGCACCGGGCCGGTTCTGTCTTCCCTTATATCCTGCTCTGGCAAATTCTGATCCACTTGCGCAGCAGCCGGTACCCGTCCCCTTTCATCTGCTCCGGATGCCACTGCACGCCGTAGACGGGGAGCGAGCTGTGGACGATGGCTTCTACGGTCCCGTCCGGGGCTTTGCCGATTATACCGAGTCCACTGCCGAGTTTCCGGATCGCCTGGTGATGACTGGTGTTTACCATTGTCTGCCGGCCATAGAGCACAGACAGCCAGCAGTTTGCCGTAAGCTTCACCTTATGGCTCCCGCTCTTATGATTCTTGATATTCTGGTAGAGCGTCCCGCCAAAGTGTACATTGATCAGCTGGGCCCCCCTGCATATGCCGAGGACCGGCTTTTTTGCCTTGACGAACCGCCCAAGCACCTTCATCTGCACAGTATCCAGCTTCGGGTCCATGCGCACAGCGCCTGTGATCTTCTTCCCGTAGAGCGATGGCTGAATGTCCGCCCCGCCCGGCAGGGCAAGCCCGTCGTAGCCTGCTGCCGTTTCCTTCGCGGAAAAAGAGACGGTCACCTTCGCCCCGCACGCCTTCAGCGCATTGGCGAGCATCACGGTGTTGTTCTCCCCCGGTCTTCCGCAGACCAGGATCTTTGCCTTCCGGCAGACCTTGATCTTATACTGTGCCTTTACGCCCCCGGCGGATGCGGTAAGGACGGCGGTCCCCTTTTTCTTCGCGGTGAGCGCAGCCTGCGCATTAGAAAGCTTCTCTACTGTAAAGATCTCCGGATCAGAGGAGGACCATTTCACCTTCCCGGAAAGCCCGGTCTGCGTATATTTGATCGTTGTGCCCAGCGTGGCGATCTTCCAGCCGGAGATCTCCGCCGCCTGCGCGGCCGCTGCCATCCCGAAAAGCCCGGGCAGCAGGGTGCAGATCAGTACGAATACCGCTGCAGCCAGCGCGGGCAGAAACCTTTTCTTCCGGTTTTTCTTCTCTCTGTTCTGGTTTAATTCTGTCAGGACCATGCTGTCGTATCTTCTCTCCTGCTGTCAATGCAAAGCTGTCTTAGAACTCCCTGCCGGCCGTCAGGGTAAAGGGCCCGGGTCAGAACCGCGCGAGTGCCTCCAGGGCCGTCAGGATCTCGCTGCGCTCACCGCGCGCGGTCGCCGACGCGCCTTCCTTGTAGGCGGCGATGCCTTCCTTTGTATCCGCTTCCCATTCCACAACGACATTCAGGATGCTGCAGGCCTTTACGCCTCTGCACTGTGCCGCAGCGAACAGGGCCGCCGTCTCCATATCGGAAGCGTCTATCCCCTTCGCCGAATAATAGTCGTCGAGGGAGACCTTGCTGTAGAGCCTGTCGTGGCAGCGCGTCGAGCCGACCGCGTAGGGGAAGCCCTGCTCTTCTGCGGCCTGCGCGCAGGCGTCAACCAGCGCTCTGTCCGCGCAGGCAAATCGGATAAAGCCTTCCTGCGTCTCTTCCTCCATAGTTCTTGTTTTATTCAGTTCCTGGGCGGCATAGCGGATGGTCCCGAGGTAGGACTGGCTGGCGCCGTCATCGCAGACTGCCTTTTCGCAGATCACCAGATCGCCGAGACTAAGGCCGCGGCGCAGCGCCCCGCAGCTGCCGATCCGGATGACGCTCTTTACGCCGATGTCCGCGAGCTCTTCCACGCCGATCGCCGTGGACGCCCCGCCCATGCCGGTCGACATGACGATGATCCGCTTGCCCTTATAGGTTCCCGTGATGCTTCTGTACTCCCGGTTGAACGCCTCCTCGCGCACATCCTCCATAAAAGAGGCCGCGACGCTGACACGCGCCGGATCTCCCGGCAAAATCGCGGCATCGGCGCCGATCGACGCATCCAGCCTGATATGCGGCATTTTTTCCATGCTCACTCCTCCTCCCGTCTTCCCGGCTCCGGCCGGTCCTGTTTTCTGTCATACATAGTGCTATTATACTATTTCGCAGGCCGCTGCGCAATGCGGCACTGCCGCCCGGGCCTTCTGCCGGCCTCCGGGCGCTTTATCCTACTTTATCGTATCTTCCATCACAGGTTAGCACGATATGATATACTTAATCAGGAAAACTTGGGCTTTCTCATAGTGGAAAGGAGATGTTTGTTTTATGAAGAAGCTCAAACAGAAGGTCAGTCTTACGCTTGATCCTGACGTGATCGAACAGATCAGAGTATTTGCCTACCGGGAAGACCTGTCCTTCAGCGGCGCCGTCAACGCCATTCTGCAGGCGAGCATGACGGGCTCCGCTTCCCCGGGAAAACCGCCTTTTTCTTCAGGAAACAGGAACGGTCCCGGTCAAACATTTCCTTAAACATATTTTAATACTTTTTTCCTTCATTTGCCCCCGTCTGAGTGGTATAATCTGACCAACAATGTATTAATCATCATTTCTCTTGGAGGAGGAAAGCGAATATGAAAAAAATTCATCTCATCCCCTGCGCCGCCCTTGCTCTGGCAATGTGTGCGTTACCTATGGCCGCTGCGGCAGCCCCGACATATCAGGAGGCAGAAGAACAGCAGCTGGAGAAATCGATCGAGGAAACTCTCCTCATGTACGATGAGAGCCTTACGGCCCTGAAAGAAAACGGCGTGGTCGGCGCTGCGGAGGATCTGACGATCTCCCTTGATCCCGCCGGCAAGATCATCCTGAAGGCTCTGCTTCCCATCGATCTTTCCTGGCTGGAAAATGTCGGCCTTCATGCCGATGTCGCCTTTGACGAAGATGATCTGCTCGAGATGGTCGACCTGCGCATCAACGATACGCCGGTTGCCGAAGTCAATGCGGATTTTGCCATGGACGAGGAAGCGTTCTATTTCCAGATTCCCATTATCTCCGATCAGTATGTCCGCATGCTTTTCTCCGATATGGAAGCGGCAGCGGAACAGTCGATGGAAGATATGGACGACTACACCTACGGCGTGAGCGTACAGCTTACTCCCGCACAGACCATGGCCATGCTGAAAGCCATGAAGTCCCTGCCGGAGACCATGCCCGATACCTCGACGGTCGGCGAAATTATGGACCGCTACGGCAAACTCATCATCTCCCATCTTCCGGATGCGGAATCCGTAGAGGATACCCTTGAGGTGGAAGGGGTTTCCCAGCAGTGCGTCAAGTACATGCCCGAGATCACGGAGAAGGTCTTCTTCGAGGTCCTCACCGATGTACTGGCCGAGTTTGAGGCGGATGAAGAGATCAAAAATATCGTAGTGAACGTCTGCGGCGATCCCGCCATCTATGATCAGCTGCTTGCCTCCGCGCAGGATATGTCCGCGCAGCTGGCCGAGGTCGATCCCGAGACCCTTACCGATGACGTGCTCATCAACATGAACGTCTGGTATGACGAGGCAGCGATGTCCGTTGCCGGCCGTCAGATCATGCTGGCTGACACCTATTCCGAAGAGGTCGCTCTGGAGATCGTTGACGCGCATCCTGTAAACGGCGATGCCTGCGCCCGTTACCTGGGCATGACCGCTGACGACACCAGCCTGTCCTATTTCGGAAACGGCACGGTGGACGGCGACGGAATGCTGGACGGCACCTATCATCTGTATTACAACACCTGGCCCATCGTTGATGTCGCTGTCAGCGACTGGGATACCGCGACCGCGAAGATCGGCTACCTGAACGGCACTGCTGAGATCACCCGTTCCGTCATGCCGACACCCGAGGAAGTGCCGGAAGAAATGGCCGACATCCTCGCCTTCGTTTCTGACTATTCCATCAACGCGACCTTCGCGGGAAGCCCGACGGTTGCAGACTGCACGCTCTCTGTCATGAACGGTCAGGACCAGTACGCGACCCTTAAGGCCCATGTGGATGCCTCCGCAAGACCTGAGCTCGAGGCCGTACCGGAAGGTGCTGAGTACATCGATGCCACGGACGAAGAAGCCATGAACAACTTCGGCGCGAACTTCGATATCAATGCACTCGTGCAGCGCGTCTCCGACGCCGGCGTACCGGATGAGATCATCCAGCTCGTCCTGCAGAACTTCCTTGGCGCAGGCGCCACCGAAGAAGAGCTTGCCGGCTGAAGCTTCTCATAGAAGAGGCCTCGCCATTCCGGCGTAGACAAACCGTAAACTAAAGCAAGGGTGCTGTCGCAAACAAGCGGCAGCACCCTTTTACTTTTTGTACACGACACATTTGCCAAATGCCATCCGTCGAACAGCGTCCTCCCGGTGAACTCCATATCCCCCAGCCTCGCAGTGGCGGAAGGCATCCGAAGCAAACGAATTTTCCCCGGCCTCGCCATGGCGGAAGGCATCCCGGCAAACCAGTAAACGCTGGTCTCGCAGTGGCGGAAGGTATCCCAAGCAAACGAATTTATCTGAGTT
>CAMOKZ010000150.1 GCA_946618155.1 uncultured Lachnospiraceae bacterium
CCGGAAGGGTGTAGATATTCATCAGGTACCCGTTGATCCCGCTGAGGTTTTCCGGGGACGGCAGCTCGCTCTGGTAGCAGATTCCCCCGCAGCCGATGATCTCCATCGTCCCTGCCTCCCTTCGCGCGGCCGTCACGGCTATTTACCTATTATACCATATCGTATCCATTGCCGTCAGGCAGCGGGCTCCGTATGAAGATTGTAGAGAAGCAGTGCGCTCAGGATAAGTACATAGCCGGTCAGCTTGAATACGCTCATCTTCTCCCCCGCGATCAGAATGCCCATGATGCTTGCCGTCAGGGGGTTGACCACCGTCAATACCGCTGCTTCCTCCGCGGGAAGATACTTCTGTCCCAGCGGCTGGAAGGCAAAGCCAAAGCAGCTGCAAAGCAGAATGAGAAGGGCCATCATTGTCCACTCCAACCCCGTGCGCGGCACCGTAAAGGGTTCGGTGAGCAGCGCGCCCAGAAGGCTGAGCACGCCCATGGTCCCCAGCTGGATGATGCCGATCGCCACCGGGTCCGCGTCCCGGCTGACCTTTTCCGTCGCCATGATGCAGAAGGCAAAGGTCACCGCGGCAAGGACCGAGAGCAGGATGCCCAGTCCCCCGCCCGCCCTGCTCCCCTGGGTGAGGGAGAGGAAGCCCACGCCGACGACGGCCAGCAGCGCGCACAGCATGGTCTTTTTCCGGGGAAGCGTTCTTTCGATCACCGCGGTGATCAGCGGCACAAGGACGATCGCCATGTTTTCGATCAGGGAACTGACCCCGGTATCGACCAGGCGAAGGCCGTACATCTCAAAGAACATGCAGATCGTGTAGAGGACGCCGAGGATGATTCCCCCGCGCAGGCTCCTTGGGCTGCAGAGCGCGACTTTTTCCCTGAACAAAACAGCCAGGATAAGAAAGGCCAGCAGGAACCTGACCGCCAGGATGCTTAAGGGGTTCAGGCTCTGCATCAGGGTCTTGGAAAAAAGGAACGACGTTCCCCTGGCCATGAAGACCGATATCAGTAGAATTCTTGCTTTTGTCCTGTCCATTGGGATATCCCTCTTTTCTGTCATGGCCCCGTTTTTACCCAGATCACCGGCCGGATGGCTCCGCCCGGCTTATTGACCGCCTTTTCGTCTGACAGAACACTGCCGTCGGCGGTGACGATCGGCGCGCAGACGCTCTGTTCCCCTTTTTCCTGACGAAGCCACCACCATGAAGAACGATATCCCTTCATATCCCAGTAGTTCGTCTTACTGGCGCGGTTAACGTTGGTCCCCGCCTGCTCTGCAGCGACGGTCACAGCCAGTTCCCTTTCCCGGTCGCCCGGAAAAAGAGCAAGCGCATCCTGAACGGTCATCAAAGTGATCTGATCCCCGTTCACTGTCAGAACGTCAGCTGCCTCATACCGGCTGAACATGCCGGTAAACCGCTGACTGTTCAGATACGCCCGCAGATCAGCATTTTCCCATGTGACCGCCTCATGCTTCCGATTATAGCTGCTTCCCGCGATCCCGTACCGGGAAAGAAGCCGGATTTTCCCTTTTTCCTTCCCGATCACGATCCAGGTCAGCCGTTCCTTCCCCGGTCTCGTCAGATTTGTCTCGAAACGTCCCCATTGCACCTCATCTCCTATTCCGGCACGGCGCAGCGCTTCCTGTTCCTGCCGGTATTCGGCACCCGACAGAAGATAACGGGCAAAGGTCAGCAGGAGAAAGGCAAGTATACCGGCGAGAACTGCTGCCGCCGCGATTCGCCCCGCGTTCCTGTGCAGATGCGCAGGTTTTGGTGCGGCCTTTCGGACCCCCGGGGCGTCACCCGTGCCGATCAGTCTGTCCAGGCACCGGGTCACGGCTCCCGTGAGGTGACGGATCGGTAAAGAAAGCACCGCCGCGCAAAGGATACTGCAGCCGATGACCAGCAGCCAGCGCAGAAAACTGCTCATGCGCGCCGCGCCGAATACCCCGCTGACAAAGAAATTGTGAACCAGAAACAGTTCCATCCGGATGCTGCCAAGATAGCGGAGCGGCCGGTTTCCAACGGCAATGCGCATATTGAGGAGAAAGACAAGCGCACAGAAGAAAAAAACGGCTGAGGTCTGCGCGATCAGCGTGATCAGGGCGTATCGGGCTGCGGCAATGCCGGTTTCGTAGTAACCATAGCGGAGAAGTACGCGAATGGACAGGAAAAAAGAAACCGGGCACAGGAGCGCCGAGGCGCCCAGCAAGGCCTTGTAATGATCTCCCCTGGCGATCCACGGGTCGATCTTACCCCGCAGCCGCGCGTACAAGGCGCCAAAAAGAAAAGCCGGCGTGGAATTATACCACCACTCGCCCCGGAACCAGTGAATGTTTTCTCCGGTGTCATGCCCGCGGAAAAAGGCAGATCGCATCAGCAGGATGACCGCTGCGCACAGGCAGGCCAGGGCGGCGTCCCGATTGGGAATAAGACGGAACAGCACGTAAAAAAGAAGATAAAGGATCACGATCTCCACAATGAACCAGCCGTTGCTGTTGACCAGCTCCAGGCCGATGATCCGGCGCATCATCTCCCCGGTACTGCTGTGCATCCCGAAGGCAAACCGGTTCAGCAGGACAAGCAGAAGGTTGACGCTCCAAAAGGGGATAAGGACCGCGGGCAGGCGCCTTGCCGGGAAATGGCGCAGATAACCGGGCTTTACCGTCAGACTGGTGATCAGGCCGTATCCGGAACAGAAAAAGAAAATGGCGGTCAGCAGAAAACCGGCAAAGGCAAACAGGGTGACCGGTCCCTTCCAGGAATAGCCGTATGCCGTGATCTGCTGCGTCAGGTGATGCAGAATAATGCCGATGCCGGCTGCGCCCTGAATCTGCCGGGTCTGGTCAGGAGCAAGATACTCCGGCCGGGTCTTCCCGGAGAAAGAGACTCTGCTCCCGGCAAAGAGCAGGATGCCCAGCGCAGCAGGGTACAGGAGAAGAAGAGTGTTTTCCATAAGCCATTCTCCATGTGCAGAGATCACAGGTTCGGTTCCACTTACATAGTAATGCAGACGCCGCATTCCCGCAATGCTTTCCTCGTCCCGGTCCTTTCTTGCATTGGCCATTTCACTATTCTATAATGTTACTGTTTAACGATCGCGTATACGTTTTCACAAATCATCGAAAATATGCTATCATAAATGCAGTTTGCATCATGCAGAGGCAAAAGGAGGAAAGGTCGCTCCCGAAAATCAGGGCATGATGATGGAACAGATCGCCGCCGGCCCGTGGGCATACCTTTCCGGCAGCCAGGATGCGGCCGAACGCGTCAGCGCTGCTCTCCTGCAGCTGATGAAGGACGGCGCGCTCACCGAGACCGCCAGGGGCTACTTTGGCATTGATGTTTCCCGGCCGATGGACGACCCCGATATGCTGGAGCACTACTGGGCAGGGCTTTAAACGGCGTTCTGCGCAGGCCTTCACGTTACCGTAAACCAAAAACCATACTTCTGTAAAAAGAGGTGACTGTACAATGAGACAAGTAATCATTACCGGAAATGATCTTACCCTGGACGACCTTGTCGCCGTCTGCCGCAAAAACGCACCGGTGGCCCTCTCCGAGGATGCGAAGGAAAAGATCCTGCGCTCCCGGGAGACCGTGGACAAGCTGGTCGAGGAAGGCCGCACCGTCTACGGCGTCACAACGGGCTTCGGCAAATTCAGTGATGTGATCGTTTCCGCGGAGGAATGCAAAACGCTGCAGCGGAACCTGATCATGACCCACGCCGTGGGCGCGGGCGAGCCCTTCTCCCGGGATGTGTCCAGGGGCATCATCCTGCTGCGGGTCAACAACCTGGCCAAGGGCTTTTCCGGCATACGCCTGGAGACGGTGCAGACCCTGATCGCCATGCTCAACCGGGGCGTCACGCCCATCATCCCGCAGAAAGGGTCTCTCGGCGCGTCCGGCGACCTGGCTCCGCTGGCGCATATGGTCCTGCCTATGCTGGGCCTTGGCGAGGCGGAATTCGACGGGTTCCGCATGGCCGGTTCCCAGGCGATGCTGCAGGCCGGAATTCCGGTCATTGAGCTGACCGCGAAGGAGGGCCTCGCTCTGATCAACGGCACGCAGGCCATGACCGCCGTCGGCGCCCTGACGCTCTACGATTCCATCCAGCTCATGAAGACCGCGGAGATCGCGGCGGCCATGAGCTTTGAGGCGAACCGCGGCGTCATCGATGCCCTCGACGAGAGGCTTCATGCGGTCCGTCCCCACACGGGGCAGATCCGCTCCGCGCAGATCCTGCGCCGGCTCCTGGAGGGCAGCGGCAACGTGACCCACCAGGCCGAGATCCGCATCCAGGACGGCTATTCCCTGCGCTGCGCGCCCGTTGTGCACGGGGCCAGCCGCGACGCCATCGCCTATATCCGCGGACTCGTGGAGACCGAGATGAATTCCGTCACGGACAATCCCATCATCTTTTCGGAGACGCAGGAGGCGATCTCCGGCGGGAACTTCCACGGGCAGCCCATGGCCCTGGCCTTCGATTTCCTGGGCATCGCCCTCTCCGAGCTCGCGAACATCTCGGAACGGCGGATCGAGCGCCTGGTCAATCCGGCCATCGGCGGCTTCCCCGCCTTCCTGGTGGAAAAGGGCGGCCTTAACTCCGGCTTCATGATCGTGCAGTACGCTGCCGCGGCTCTTGTCTCTGAGAACAAAGTGCTGGCCCATCCGGCCAGCGTGGACAGCATCCCCTCCTCCGCCAACCAGGAGGATCACGTCAGCATGGGCACCATCGCAGCCCGCAAGGCCGGCGATATCATGCGCCATGTGCGCAGGGTCCTGGCCATGGAGCTGATGTGCGGCTGCCAGGCGGTCGACCTCCTCGGCAACATGGGCTACGGCCCGGACAAGCTGGGGAAGGGAACGCGGCCGGCCTATGATGTCATCCGCGAGGTCTGCGACAAGCTGGTCGAGGACCGTCCGCTCTACGACGACATCAACCGCTGCGAATCCGTCATCACGACGGAGACCCTGATCGAGCGCGTCGAGGACGCGGTCGGGGATATCGCGTAATACTCCGGCAAACAGAATACATCAAAACCATCTGAACACGCAAAGAAACCCGGACAGCCTTCCGCGCACTTGCGGATAAACTGTCCGGGTCTTTTGCGCCTTTGCCGGCGCTCCCTTTATCTGTCAGCGGCTCTTCCCGCTGCCTTTACTCCACCATCTCCTGCATCTCATCCCACAGGCCGTCCAGGCACTCAATGGTCCGAAGATACAGATGATACTTCCTGTCGTAGACCTTTGCCAGATCTTT
>CAMOKZ010000151.1 GCA_946618155.1 uncultured Lachnospiraceae bacterium
GACGCCCGCTACAACATGGGCAACTCCCTGATGATCACCTGCGCGAAGCTGGGCATGCACTTTACCGCCTGCACCGCGAAGGAATACTTCCCGTCGCAGGACCTGGTGCGTGAGTGCGAGGCCTGGGCAAAGGAGAGCGGCGGCTCCGTCACCCTCACGGAGGACGTGAAGGCGGGCACCGCGAACGCCGACGTGATCTACACCGACGTGTGGGTCTCCATGGGCGAGCCGGACAGCGTCTGGGAGGAGCGGATCCGCATTCTTTCTCCCTACCGCGTGGACCGCGCCGTCATGGAAAACGCGGCGCCGGGCGCCATCTTTATGCACTGCCTGCCGGCCTTCCATGACCTGGAGACCTCGATCGGCAGGGAGATCTACGAGAAGTTCGGTATTGACTGCATGGAAGTGACGGATGAAGTCTTTGAATCGGCGCAGTCGGTCGTCTTCGATGAGGCGGAGAACCGGATGCATACGATCAAGGCCGTCATGGACGCAACGCTGTGAAAAGAGAGCAGCCGCGGCAGGGCTGGGTCTACGAGGAGAGCCTGCAGCGGCGCGGAAAGAGGGAGCACAGGGACGCGCTTCTGCGGGACACGGCGGTCATGCTGGCCCTGCTGATCCTGCTGCTGGCCGTCCTCTGGCTCTTTGATACAGGACGCTATGAATGGATGCTGGAGACGGCGGTGGGCTTAGGCGCGGCGCTGAACGCCTGCGTGGCCGCCATCTTCGTCCGGACAGACCGCAGGCCGGCCGGATTAGCCGCCGCCCTGCTTGCGGTCATCTGTGCCGGCGTCCTGCTGTACCTTGTCCGATAGAGAAGGCAGACAACATGAAAAAAACAGACATTCTATCTTTGCTGCGGGAGGCGGATGGCTTCGTTTCAGGGCAGGACCTGAGCGAACGCCTGCAGGTCTCCCGCACGGCTGTCTGGAAGAAGATCAGGCAGCTGGAGCAGGAAGGGTATATGATCGAGGCGGTCCGCAACAGGGGATATCGCCTCGTTTCTTCGCCCCGGGACCTTGGCGCCGCCGAGGTGGAGAGCCGACTGACGACAAAGTGGGCGGGACGGCCCGTCTGCTACCTGGAGAGCACGCCCTCCACGAACCGCGAGGCAAAGCGGATCGGTGAGGAGGGGGGCGCCCACGGCACCCTGGTGGTGGCCGATGAGCAGACCGCCGGCCGGGGAAGGCGCGGCAGGGACTGGTCCTCCCCGAAGGGGAATTCCATCTACATGACCCTGCTGCTGCGGCCCAAGCTCCCGCCGGAGAAGATCTCCATGGTCACCCTGGTGATGGGCCTTGCGGTCGCCGCGGCCATCCGGGATACCTGCGGCGTCGAGGCCGGGATCAAATGGCCCAACGACATCGTGGCGGAGGGCAGAAAGCTCTGCGGCATCCTGACCGAGGTCAGCGCGGAGATGACGGCGGTAAGCTACGTGGTCATCGGCGTGGGGATAAACGTCAACGAAGAGAGCTTCCCCGAGTCCATCCGGGACATCGCGGGCTCCATCCGCACCGTCACTGGAAAAAAGACCGACCGGGCGCAGCTCGTCGCGGCCTGCATGGACCGCTTTGAGAGCCGCTACGAGGCCTTCGAGGTGCAGCAGGACCTGACGCCGCTGATGGAGGAATACAACAGCCTGCTGGTCAACCGCGGCCGGCGCGTGCGCGTGCTGGACCAGGCCTCCCCCTTCGAGGGAACGGCGCTGGGCATCAACGCCTCCGGAGAGCTTCTGGTCGAGCGCGAAGGCGGGGAAGTTACCCCTGTCTACGCGGGCGAGGTGTCCGTGAGAGGCCAGGCGGGATACGTGTAATAAAGAGGCCCGTGAATGGTTATAGTAGTAGGAGAGTCATTTACTTATGGGAATCGAAGAACTGGGCGGCGCGCAGGACAATGGCACGGTCGTGCTCTGCGGGGCGAGCGCCTACGAAGAAAAATACTATTTCAATCCGATGTTTGAGCGGCTGCCCGAGGACATCCGGAAAGAGCTGCGGATCATCTGCGTGCTGTTTGTGGAAGAGATCGGCGGCATCTTCCTGATGGAGTTCGGGGAGGACGGCGAGCTGCTTTTCCGCACCGAGGCGAAAGACTCGGATTACAATTATGACGACATCGGCGCCGGCCTGATGATCAAAGAGATCCGGGCCAGCCGCGCAGATCTGCTGCGCTCGCTGGAGCTGTACTACAAGGTCTTCGTCCTGAAGATCCCGCTGGAGGAGGCGTAATGCGGATCGGCAGCGTGGAGATCCCGGACGCGCCCATCTTAGCGCCCATGGCCGGGGTCACGGACCTTCCCTTCCGCCTGCTCTGCAGGGAGAAGGGGGCGGGCCTTCTGTGCATGGAGATGGTGAGCGCGAAGGCGATCTCCTTCGGAAACCGGAACACCCGCGAGCTGCTCAGCATCGACGAAGGGGAGCATCCGGTCTCCCTCCAGCTCTTCGGCTCCGAGCCGGAGCTGATGGGCCGGGTCGCGGAGCAGATCGACCACCTGCCCTACGACATCCTGGACGTCAACATGGGCTGCCCGGTGCCGAAGGTAGTCAAGAACGGCGAGGGATCCGCCCTGATGAAGGATCCGGAGCGGGTAGGACAGATCGTCCGGGCGCTTCGGGGCGCCACGAAAAAGCCGGTCACGGTGAAGATCCGCAGCGGCTTTGACGCGGACCACATCAACGCCGTGGAGATCGCGAAGATCGCCGAGGACGCCGGGGCGGACGCCGTCACGGTGCATGCGAGGACAAGAGAGCAGTACTATTCGGGAAAGGCCGACTGGGACCTCATCCGGCAGGTGGCCGAGGCCCTCACCATCCCGGTGATCGGCAGCGGCGACGTCGTATCGCCGGAGACCGCGAAGCAGATGCTGGAGGAGACCGGCTGCGCGCAGGTGATGATCGGCAGGGCGGCAAGGGGAAATCCCTGGCTGTTCGGCCGGGTGAGCGCTTACCTCAGGACTGGGGAAGACCCCGGCAGACCGCCGAAGGAGGAGGTCCTGGAGATGATCCTGCGGCACGCCCGCATGCTGGTGGAGTACAAGGGAGAGCACACCGGCGTGTGCGAGATGCGCAAGCACATCGCCTGGTACACGGCAGGCCTGAAAAACTCCGCAAAACTGCGCCGGGAGACCAACGGGGCGCAGACGATGGAGGAGCTTACGGCGCTCTTGACAAAGGCATTTTGATAAGCTATCATAGTTTAACTGTCAGGATAACTGCCTGATGTTTTTTTAATGCCATTTTGGAGAAGGAAGGGTACACGCAAATGGAAGAAAAAAAGAACCTGATGACTTACCAGGGTGTGAGAACCTATGAGGAAGAGCTGCAGCATCTGAAGGTAGTCAGACGTAAGGAGATCGCAGAAAAGATCCGTGAGGCGAGAGAGCAGGGGGACCTCTCCGAGAACGCGGAATACGATGCGGCTCTGGACGAGCAGCGCGAGATCGAGAGCCGGATCACGGAACTCGAAGAGATTCTCAAGAACGCGGTCGTGATCGACGAGGACGAGATGGACTCGGGCAAGATCAACATCGGCTGCACCGTGACACTGCTTGACGTGGAGTTCAACGAGGAAGTGACATTCTCCATCGTCGGTACCTCCGAGGGGACCAGCAGCCTTTCCGGCCGCATTTCCAACGAGTCGCCCCTGGGCAGTGCGCTGATCGGCAAAGCGGTCGGCGATACCGTCACGGTAGAGGCGCCCGGCGGGGAGTTTACCTATAAGGTTCTGAAGATCGAGAGAATCTGACGCAAAGAGAGTGAGGGCAGAGAATGGGAGAGCCAAAGAGCAGGCAGCAGGCGCCCGGCCAGGGCACGCAGGATATCAACCAGCTCCTTAAGATCAGAAGGGACAAGCTGGCCGAGCTGCAGGCGGACGGAAATGATCCGTTCCAGATCACGAAGTACGATGTGACGCATCACAGCAAAGAGATCGTGGACGGGTTCGCGGATCTCGAGGGCAGCCAGGTGAGCCTTGCAGGCCGCCTGATGTCAAAGCGCGTGATGGGGAAGGCCTCCTTCTGCAATGTGCAGGATCTGCAGGGGTCCATCCAGTGCTATGTCGCCCGGGACAGCATCGGGGAAGAGCCGTACAAGCTCTTCAAAAAGATGGATATCGGTGATATCGTCGGCATCCGCGGAGAAGTGTTCCGCACGAAGACCGGCGAGATCTCCGTGCACGCCGTCGAGGTGACCCTTCTGTCCAAGAGCCTCCAGATCCTTCCGGAGAAGTTCCACGGCCTGACGAACCGCGACCTGCGCTACAGGCAGCGCTACGTCGACCTGATCATGAACCCGGAGGCGAAGGACACCTTCATCAAGCGGTCCAAAATACTGGCTGCCATCCGCGAATACCTGAACGGGCAGGGCTTCATGGAAGTGGAGACCCCCATTCTGGTCGCGAATGCCGGCGGCGCGGCGGCCCGTCCCTTCGAGACGCACTTCAATGCGCTCGACGAGGACTTCAAGCTGCGCATCTCCCTGGAACTGTATCTGAAGCGGCTTATTGTGGGCGGCCTTGAGCGCGTCTACGAGATCGGCCGTGTGTTCCGCAACGAGGGCGTGGATACCCGCCACAATCCGGAATTCACGCTGATGGAGCTCTATCAGGCCTACACCGATTATCACGGCATGATGGACCTGACCGAGAACATGTACCGCTATGTGGCGCAGAAGGTCCTGGGGACCACCACCATCGTCTATAACGGCGTGGAGATGGATCTGGGCAAGCCCTTCGAGCGCATCACCATGGTGGATGCGGTGAAGAAATACGCCGGCATCGACTTTAACGAGATCAAGACGACGGAGGAAGCCGTTGCCCTGGCGAAGGAGCGCGGCCTGCAGGTAGAGAAGCATCACCGCAAGGGTGACATCCTCAACCTCTTCTTTGAAGAGTTCGTGGAAGAGCATCTCATCCAGCCCACCTTCGTCATGGATCACCCGATCGAGATCAGCCCGCTGACCAAGAAGAAGCCGGAAAATCCCGATTATGTCGAGCGTTTCGAGATGTTCATGAACGGCTGGGAGATGTGCAACGCCTACTCCGAGCTGAATGACCCGATCGACCAGAGAGCCCGCTTTGAGGCGCAGGATGCGCGCGCGGCAGAAGGCGACGAGGAAGCCGAGCATGTGGACGAGGATTTCCTGAACGCCCTGGAGATCGGTATGCCGCCGACAGGCGGAATCGGCTACGGCATCGACCGCATGGTCATGCTGCTGA
>CAMOKZ010000152.1 GCA_946618155.1 uncultured Lachnospiraceae bacterium
TCCAGTTCTCCGGATCACTGCCCAGGTCCACCTTGATCTGGATATTCTCCAGCGGAAGGGCAAAGGCTGTTCCGGTCAGCGGGAACTGTCCGCCGCACCAGGCGACGCAGATCTTTTCCGGGGACTGCTGCGCAAACCTGCTGATCGCCCGCAGAAGCTCCTTTTCCACCCAGACAGACTGCACCGACTGTCTGGAAAGCATCAGGATAAAGGCCGAGGCGTGCAGGATGGCATTCTCAATAATATAGGGATAGCTCGTCCCGCGCGGGATATCAAACGGCGCCATCCAGCACTTTACGCCGCCCGCCTCCAGCAGGTCATGGACCCTTTTCACAAAGTCGAAATCCCGGGTCGAGTAGCTGATGAAGCAGTATCTGCTCCCCGGAAAGCCCGAGCGCTCAAACGCCCTGACGCAGGACTGCAGATAACCGGCGTCGTACTGGCCTTCCTGCGGCATGACCATATCATAGTAGATCTCATCGAGCCGGCGCTTTGCCTCCTCCTTGCTGCATCCGTCCTGCGAGATCATGATCATCCCGCGGATGAACTCACTGATGCTGCGCCGGTTCGTCACAATATCATCGAGGTCATAGGAATAGAAATCCGAAAAATCAACTCTTCCGGACATGGCATCGATCGTAAAGATCAGCAGCTCGCAGCGCCCGGAGTACCGCCAGGCTCTCTTCCCCTGCTCCTCCATCTGCCTGTAGAACCGCACAAAATCCCGGCCGGAGAAAGGCACCTCCCCCAGCCGCTCCAGATACACGGTCTGATGGTCCGGAGTCACCCCATACTGCATAAGGTCCTTCGGCATCAGGCCATGCCCGTCGCAGATAAATCCGGGAAGAAAAAAATCGCAGTCTCTCCCGGTATCCAGGTCGAACATATCCAGGTTGTTCAGCACGCTCCTTGCCGCCGGCGTGGGGTCAGCCGCATTCGCCAGAATGACATAGTACCAGTGCTGGTTCGGGTTAAGGGTAAAATCTTTGAAGTCTTCCAGTCCGCGTATCGGGTTCATGCTTTTCCCTCCGCTTTCTCATGGCTTATCGCCGTGTCTGCGCTTTCTCTCTGTAAACAGTTTGCCACGAAATCCGCAGGAAGTCCACTCTTTGTCAATCATTACAAAACCCGCCAAAAAACGGGGCACCCCGCCTGCATCATTGCGCAGACAGGATGCCCCGTACTCACATTCATATTCACAAATCTCAGGCAGCCGCCCGCTCTTCCAGGTGGCACAGCCGCCTCCACCTGCCGCTCAGGTACCGCCCCACAAAGAACGAGATCCTGACCAGCCAGTCGATGATCATGGCGATCCACACGCCCACCGCGCCCATGCCCATCCTGACGCCCAGGATATAGCTGAAGCCCACGCGGAACACAAACATGGAGAACAGAGAAACGACCATGGTGAAGTTGACGTCGTTGCATGCCCTCAGCATGTTGGGCAGAACGAAGGACAGCGGCCAGAACAGGATGGCGAAGCCGTCGTGCAGCCAGACCAGTGTAGCGGCGATGCTCGTCGCCTCCTCGCTGAGGCCGTAGATGGCCAGAATGCGGTTCAGATTGAGCAGAATCAGCCCGTCCAGGATGGCGGTGCTGACATAGGTGATCAGCAGAAGCTTGCGGGTGTAATAGCGGATCTGCCGCTCGTCGCCCGCGCCCACGCACCGGCCGATGACCGTAATCATGGCCAGGTTCATGGCCTGCCCGATGATGACGCCCATGCCGTCCAGGTTGTTGGCTACGCCGTTGGCCGCGATCTGCGCGGTGCCGAAGCCCGAGATGATGCTGACGACCAGCACACGGCCGAGCTGGAATACGCCGTTTTCGATGCCGCTCGGGATGCCGATGCGCAGGATCCTGCGGATGATGGAAAAGTCAGGCTTGTCCATGCCGTGGCTTAAGTGCACCATCAGCGAATCGTTGTGCAGCAGCACAAACAGGACGAGGGCACCGGCCATTCTGGAGATCAGGGAGGGGATCGCAACGCCCGCGACGCCCATCTTCAGGACGAAGATGCAGACTGCGTTGCCCACGATGTTGATCAGGTTGATCAGGATGGAGACCTTCAGCGTGATCGCGGCGTTGCCCATCGAGCGGAACAGGGCCGCGCAGGCATTGTAAATGGCCAGGAACGGGAAGGAGAACGCGGAGATCAGCAGGTAGATGATCGCGTCCTGCATAACGTCGTCCTCGATGGATCCGAAGAACAGCCGCAGCATCGGCACTCTCCAGACGATCGCCGCCACACTGATCAGCAGGCTGATGAACACGGCGGTGTACAGCAGCTGCCACGCGCAGCGGCAGGCGTGCTTCACATGTCTGGATCCGATGAACTGGGAGACCACGACGGCGCCGCCGGTGGAAAGCGCAGCCATGATGGAGAAGATCAGGTTGTTGATCATGTCCACCAGGGAGACGCCGGAGATGGCGGCCTCGCCGACCGAGGCGACCATCATGGTGTCCGCCATGCCGACCGTGATGGCGAGCGCCTGCTCAAAGACAAGCGGGATGATCAGTTTTTTCAGATCCTTGGAGGAAAACAGGTATTCCATGAAGTATTACGACCTTTCAACTATGCAATAACCGACAATCCCGTAGTATACCACACTCATTTCCGAAAGCAAGAACAAATCACTCCCGCCGTGAGAAAAACCTGCAGGATCACGCCTGCCACTCCAGCACGGTATGAATCTCCCGGATGTATCCCTCGTCGTCGTTGGGCGTCTCCAGGATGAACGGGCGCCCCTGCAGCGCAGGATGGAGGGCAAGCCGCTTCATCGCCTCCATGCCGATGCATCCCTCCCCCAGCTTTTCGTGCCTGTCCTTATGGGATCCCCGCTCATTTTTGCTGTCGTTAAAGTGGACCGCCTTCAGCCGGGAGAGCCCGATCACCTCGTCAAACCGCGTCAGCACGCCGTCCGGGTCGCCGACGATATCATAGCCCGCATCCCAGGTGTGGCAGGTATCAAAGCAGACGCCGAGGCGGTCGCCCATGTCCACCCGGTCGATGATCTCACGCAGCTCCTCAAAGCTTCCGCCGATCTCGGAGCCCTTGCCCGCCATGGTCTCAAGCAGCACCGTCGTCTGCATGTCAGCATGCATCACGCCCCTCAGCGCCTCCGCGATCTGCCGGATGCCCGTCTCCGTCCCCTGCCCCGTGTGGGCGCCGGGATGAAAATTATAGAAGTTTCCGGGCAAAAGCTCCATCCGGGCAAGGTCCTGCGTCAGCATGTCGAGGCCGTTCGCCCTCGTCTCCTCCTTCGCGGAGCAGAGATTCATCGTGTAGCTGCCGTGGGCGACCAGCGGCCCGAAGCCTTCCTTATGCAGATGCTCCCGCAGCGCCTCCACATCCTCCGGGATGACGGGCTTGGTCTTCCCGCCCCGGGGATTGCGCGTAAACCAGGCAAAGGTATTGCCGCCGAAGGCGCTCATCGTCTTTCCCATCGCCGCATAGCCGTCCGTCACGGACAGATGGCATCCGATATAGATCATCCGTAAAATCCTCCTGCATTTCCAATTTAATGTTTCTGCCATCCTATCACAGACCGGCGGCGCCGGTAAAGCGACATCTGCTTGACACCTGCACGCCGCATGCTAAAGTACAAGGCAAAGGGAATTATCCGCTATCCTATTGGAGGACACCGCATTGAAGCAGAAAATGATTTCCGAAGTTTTAAAAGAGCAGTTCGGCACGAAGGTCTACCGGCTCTCCCTCTCCTCCGGCTGCACCTGCCCCAACCGGGACGGCACCGTCTCCTCCGGCGGCTGCACCTTCTGTTCCGAGGGCGGCTCCGGCGAATTCGGCGCGCCCTTTATGCCGCTCAAAGACCAGATCCGGGAGGCGAAGCGGCGGGTGGATCCCAAGTTTCCGGCGTCCGTTAAGCCTGAGGACCGCAGATATATCGCCTACTTTCAGTCCTTCACCAACACCTACGGCGATCCGGACCGGCTCCGCGCGCTCTTCCTTGAAGCCGCGCAGCGCGAGGAGATCGCGGCGGTCGCCATCGGCACGCGCCCGGACTGTCTTCCGCCGCAGATCCTGGCTGTGCTCCGGGAAGTCAATGAGATCAAGCCGGTCTGGGTCGAGCTTGGCCTGCAGACCGTGCACGAGCGCACGGCGAAGGTCATCAACCGTGGGTACGCCTTTCCGGTGTTTGCGCAGGCGGTGCGGGACCTGAAAGCGATCGGCGTCACGGTGATCGTTCACATCATCCTCGGCCTTCCGGGCGAGAGCCGGGAGGATATGCTGGAGACGGTCCGCGTCCTCTCCCGCATGCAGCCCGCCATCGACGGGATAAAGCTCCAGCAGCTGCAGATCCTGAGGGGCACCGTGCTCGGCGCGCAGTACGAGGCGGATCCCTTCCCCCTGATGACCCTGGAGGAGTACTGCTCGCTGCTGCGCGGCTGCCTGGAGATCCTGCCTGAGACGATCGTCATCCACCGGCTGACCGGCGACGGGCCTAAATCCCTGCTCATCGCGCCCGCCTGGTGCGCGGACAAAAAGAAAGTGCTGAACACGATTCGAAAGGCCCTTGACATTTAGATATCACTATGATATCTTTCGAGTATCAACAGTTCAGCAAGCCGGACAGACGTTGTCCGCAGAAAGTGTGATCATATGAAGGAAAAGACATTGGAAGGACGCAAGATCGGTATGCTCGTCCTGCTGCTCACCATCCTGCTTCTGCTCGCAGGCGTCGCAAGCTTCATCGCTTCGATCGCGACGGCAACGGCGGACGGGCCGCGGGTGCCCCTGTTTCTGCTGGGTCTCCTGATCATGTGCTTCGGGTGGATCCCGTTCCTCGGCCTTAAGGTCCTGAAGCCCCAGGAAGCGCTGGTGCTCACGCTGTTCGGCAAATACATCGGCACCATCCGCGGGGACGGTTTCTTCTTCGTCAACCCGTTCTGTACCGCAGTAAACCCCGCGGCCAAGACAAGGCTCGGCCAGAGCGGCGACGTGGACACCGGTTCGGCCGCGCCCAAGATTCTCACCCTCACGACTTCCGCCGGACAGACCGAGATCGTCAGCAAGAAGATCTCCCTCAAGGCCATGACCCTCTCCAACGCGCGCCAGAAAGTCAATGACGTCCTGGGCAACCCCGTGGAGATCTCCGTGGCTGTCATCTGGAAGGTGCAGGATACGGCGAAGGCCGTCTTCAACGTGGACAACTACAAGGAATACCTCTCCCTGCAGTGCGACA
>CAMOKZ010000153.1 GCA_946618155.1 uncultured Lachnospiraceae bacterium
TGCCGTAGGTCTCTACGGTCATCGTGCGGATCTTCTGCTCTTCCAGCGGTCTGTCGCGGTAATCCGTATCCGTGCAGGCAATGCGGTCGACGGCCTCCATGCCGCTGACGACCTTGCCGAAGGCGGCGTAGGCGCCGTCCAGATGCGGGGAGTCCTCATGCATGATGAAGAACTGGGAGCCCGCGGAATTCGGAGCGGCTGTCCTTGCCATGGAGAGGACGCCGGCCGTGTGGCGGAGCGGGTTTTTGAACCCGTTCTGGGCAAATTCGCCGCGGATGCTGTAGCCGGGGCCGCCCGCGCCGGTACCGGTGGGGTCGCCGCCCTGAATCATGAAGCCGCGGATGACGCGGTGGAAGATCAGGCCGTTATAGAAGCCTTTATTGATCAGGCTGATGAAGTTGTTAACGGTCTGCGGGGCGAGGTCGGGATAGAGCTCCGCCGTGATCACATCGCCGTTTTCCATGGTGATCGTTACCAGAGGATTGACTGCTTCCATTGTATTCGTTTCCTTTCTGTACGCGTATTTCTTTATTATTCACGATACCGTGTGATAGGTTCATTATAGCCGACCGGCGCCTTTCCCGCAATCCTGCGGACACTTGCTTTTTGCAGTGCCCCCTGTTATAATCGGGCAGGATAATGCGCCGTTTGCACATCCGGAGGGCTGTAATCAAGATGAAGATCATTAAAGGCAAAGACCTTGTATATGAATATATCAAGTTCACCGATGAGGGTGAGGCCGAAGCGAAGGTTCGCGCCGTGGACGGCGTGGAGATCGAGGCGGAGCCCGGGGATTTTATTGCCATTCTCGGACACAACGGGTCCGGCAAGTCTACCCTGGCCAAGCACCTGAACGCCATCCTCACGCCGACGGAAGGAACGCTTTACGTGGACGGGAAGGATACCCGGGATGAGAACAGCCTGTGGCAGATCCGCCAGACCGCCGGCATGGTCTTCCAGAATCCGGATAACCAGATCATCGGAACGGTGGTGGACGAGGACGTCGCCTTCGGCCCGGAAAATATGGGCGTGCCGGTGGAGGAGCTGTGGAAGCGCGTGGAAAAGAGCCTGCGCGCGGTGGGCATGTGGGAATACCGCAGCCATTCCCCGAACAAGCTCTCCGGCGGACAGAAGCAGCGGATCGCCATCGCCGGGATCGTGGCCATGCAGCCCAAGTGCATCGTGCTTGACGAGCCGACGGCCATGCTCGATCCGGTGGGACGCCGCGAGGTCATCCGCACCGTCATGGAACTGAACCGGACGCAGCACGTCACGGTCATCCTGATCACCCATTACATGGAGGAAGCCATCCTGGCGGACCGCGTCATGGTCATGGACAGCGGCAAGGTCATCCTGCAGGGGACGCCGCGGGAAGTTTTCTCAAAAGTGGAATTCATGAGAGAGCACAGGCTCGACGTGCCGCAGGTCACCCAGCTGGCCTGGGAACTGAAACGGGCGGGACTTGACCTGCCGGACGGTATCCTCACGACTGAGGAGCTGGCCGACGCGCTGGACGCCATCCGCGGGGGAGAATGATCTATGTCCATACAGATCGAACATTTGCAGTATGTATACGGTGCCGGGACCGTTTTTGAAAAGCAGGCGCTGCGGGACATCAGCCTGACCATCCCGGACGGGCAGTTTGTCGGCATCATCGGGCACACGGGGTCCGGAAAGTCGACTCTGGTGCAGCATCTCAACGGCCTTCTGCGCGCCTCTTCCGGCGACATCCTCGTGGACGGGGAGTCGATCTATCAGGAAGGCTACAGCATGAAAAAGCTGCGCAGCAGCGTCGGCCTGGTCTTCCAGTACCCGGAGTACCAGCTGTTTGAGACCGACGTTTTTACCGACGTGTGCTTCGGCCCGAAAAACCTGGGACTGCCGAAGGAAGAGATCGAAGCCAGGGCAAGACAGGCCATGAACGCTGTCGGCCTGGACGAGAGCTACGACAAGGTCTCGCCCTTTGAGCTTTCCGGCGGACAGAAGCGCCGGGCGGCCATCGCGGGTATTCTGGCGATGAAGCCGAAGGTGCTCATCCTGGACGAGCCGACCGCAGGCCTTGACCCGAAGGGCCGCGACGATATTCTGGATATGCTGGCCGACCTTCACCGGGAGAGCGGGATCACCATCCTGCTGGTCTCCCACAGCATGGAGGACGTGGCCAAATACGTGGACCGCATCATCGTCATGAGCAAAGGATCCGTCCTGTATGATGACAGGCCGGCGGGCGTTTTCGCCCACTGGCAGGAGCTGGAGAAGGTAGGCCTTGCGGCGCCCCAGGTCACCTACATCATGCACGAGCTGGAGACCCGGGGATGGCCGGCCGCAAGAGACGTGACGACGGTGGAGGAGGCGAAGGACGCCATCCTGAACGCCCTGCACAGAAAATGAGGAAAACCGGATGTTGAAGGATATCACTCTGGGCCAGTATTATCCGGCGGATTCCGTCATCCATAAACTGGACCCGCGCGTCAAGCTGGTATGGACCATGCTGTTCATCATCAGCCTCTTTGTATTCGGCAGTATCAGCTGCTATATCGTGGTCACCCTCGTCCTGATCGGGCTCATCCGCGTCTCGAAGGTGCCCCTGAAATTCATGATGAAGGGCCTGCGCGCGATCTTCATGCTGATGCTGATCACCGTCATCTTTAACCTTTTCCTGACGCCGGGTACGCCCGTCGTCCAGATCTGGAAGCTGACGATCACGAAGGAGGGCATCCGGACCGCCGCCTTTATGGCGATCCGCCTGGTCTACCTGATCGTCGGATCTTCCCTGATGACGCTCACCACAACGCCCAACGACCTGACCGACGGCATGGAGAAGGGACTGCGGTTCCTCAAGGTCTTCCGTGTGCCGGTGCACGAGATCGCGATGATGATGTCGATCGCCCTGCGCTTCATCCCCATCCTGATGGAGGAGACGGACAAGATCATGAAGGCGCAGATGGCCAGGGGCGCAGATTTTGAGAGCGGCGGCCTGATCAAGAAGGCCAAGGGCCTGGTCCCCCTGCTCGTCCCGCTGTTTGTCTCGGCCTTCCGCCGCGCCAATGACCTGGCGATGGCCATGGAGGCGAGAGGATATCACGGGGGAGAGGGCAGGACGAAGCTCAGACCCCTGCACTACGAGAGCCGGGACAGGGCGGCGTACCTGCTGATGCTCGTGTACATCGCCGTGCTCATCCTGGTCCGCATCGCGGCGCCGGTCGAGCGCCTGCTCGGAATCGCTTTCTGAGAAAGCAGGGATGATATCCGGGCCGGCAAGGAGCAGAACAGATGGCAAAACGCGTCAAACTGACGGTCGCCTATGACGGCACCAACTACTGCGGCTGGCAGATCCAGCCGAACGGCAATACGATAGAGGCGGAGCTGAACCGGCATCTCAGTGAGCTGCTGGGCCATCCCGTCCGCGTGATCGGGGCGAGCCGGACCGACGCCGGCGTCCACGCCCTGGGCAATGTCGCGGTCTTTGACACCACGGCGCGCATGCCCGCGGAAAAGATCTCCTTTGCCATGAATACGCGCCTGCCGCGGGACATTAAGATCCAGAAGTCGGAGGAGGTGGCGCCGGATTTCCATCCGCGCTACTGCGACACGAGGAAGACCTACGAGTACCGGATCTGCAACCGCACCTTCCCCAATCCCCTCTGGCGCCTGTACTCCCTGCATTACTACTGGCCGCTGGATGAGGGCCGCATGCAGGAGGCGGCGAATTATCTCGTGGGGACCCACGATTTTTCCAGCCTGTGCACCCACAGGCCGGGAGAGGAGAACCGCGTGCGCACCATCGAGGAGGCCTCGGTGCGCCGGGAGGGCGACATCATCACGATCCGCCTTGTCGGCAGCGGTTTTCTCTATAATATGGTACGGATCATCGCGGGAACGCTGATCCGGATCGGCAGCGGCGCCCAGGAGCCCGGCGAGATGGCGGACATCATCGCCGCAAAGGACAGGGCGGCAGCGGGAGATACCGCAAGGCCGGAGGGCCTTACCCTGATCGGCATCGAATACCTGTGAAACAGCGGCCGTGGATAGTAACAAACGCGGGATTAACAGCTTGACAGGGAAAAACAGGTATACTATAATATTCGAGTGTGACCGCAGAGGCAGGTGGATTCTGACCTGTACCCGGCGGGATCATGATTTAGGCGTTAAATGTCCGCCCTTAGCCCCGGCCGGACATTTTACCATACGAAGCGGGAGGGTGGAAATAAGCCTCCGCCAGCCCAGGCAGCAAGCTCTTGAGATCTTGAAGGAGGAAGACAATGAAAAGCTACATGGCCAGCCCATCTACGATTGAAAGAAAATGGTATGTGATCGACGCAGAGGGTCAGACCCTCGGACGCCTGGCATCCGAGGCCGCTAAGATCCTTCGCGGAAAGAATAAGCCGACCTTTACCCCGCATTTCGACACCGGTGACTATGTCATCATCGTCAATGCAGAAAAGATCAAAGTGACCGGCAAGAAGCTCGATCAGAAGATCTACACCCGTCACTCCGAGTATGTCGGCGGCCTGAAGGAAACCCCGCTGCGCGAGATGCTCGCCAAGAAGCCGGAACAGGTCATCGAACTCGCGGTTAAGGGCATGCTCCCGAAGGGACCGCTGGGAAGACAGATGGCAAAGAAGCTTTTTGTTTACGCGGGTCCGGAGCACAAACAGCAGGCTCAGCAGCCGGAAGTGCTCACATTCTAAGAGGGAGGTAAAAGGCATTGGCTACAGAGAGATATTACGGAACAGGCAGAAGAAAAAAATCAGTCGCGCGTGTTTATCTTGTACCGGGTACCGGCAAGATCACCGTCAATAAGAGAGATATCGACGAGTATTTCGGTCTTGAGACCCTGAAGGTCGTCGTTCGTCAGCCGCTTGTCGCTACGGATACCCTCGGCAAGTTCGATATTCTGGTCAACGTCCATGGCGGCGGCACCACCGGTCAGGCCGGCGCTATCCGTCACGGCATTTCCCGTGCCCTGCTTGAGGCAGACGCGGAGTACAGACCGACGCTCAAGGCAGCGGGCTTCCTTACCAGAGATCCGCGTATGAAAGAGCGTAAGAAATACGGTCTCAAAGCCGCTCGCCGCGCTCCGCAGTTCAGCAAGCGTTAATCGAGACCAAGAGACATGCAAAAAACCCTGGAAATTCAACGTTTCC
>CAMOKZ010000154.1 GCA_946618155.1 uncultured Lachnospiraceae bacterium
CTGCGCCAGTGCGGGCCCGGTCTTCTTGCGGGTCATCTCCACCAGACCGAGGCCGGTGAGCCCGACCACGGATGCAGGCCGCGGGTCCTCCCGCAGGCCTGCCCGCAGCGCCTGAAGGATCATCTCCTTCGACTCCCGGGTGTCCTGGTTGATGAAATCCACGATGATGATCCCGGATATGTCGCGCAGCCGCAGCTGCCGGCAGATCTGGGCCGCCGCCTCGAGATTGACTTTAAGGAGCGCCTCCTCCTTATTCTTCTTGCTGACTGCCTTGCCGGAATTGACATCGATCACGGTCAGGGCCTCGGTGGGCTGGATGATGAGGAAGCCGCCGCCGGGCAGCCAGACCTTCTCATCCAGGGCCTCGCGGAGCTCCCGGTCGAGGCTGTAAAGGGCGCGGCAGGAGATCATGGGATCGCTGTAGAGGCAGAGCCGGTCAAGGAGCGGATGCGCTGTTTTTTCCGCATCACCCGCCCCGCCGGTGCCCTCCCCGGCGCCGAGGAACTCCCTCGCCCGCTCGTAGAGGTCTTCTCCGTCCGCGACGATCTTTTCCGTTGTCTCCGTCCCCAGGGACAGGAGGCGCTGCAGCCAGGGCAATGCGGGTCCGTAGACCAGGCTTCCCGCCACGCGGTGCCTGCCCTTCTGCACGATATCCGAAAGCGCGGCGCGAAGCGCCCGCACTTCCTCTTCCACTTTATCCTCCGGCGCGTCCGCGGCGTTGGTGCGCAGGATAAGGCCGAAGCTCTCCCCGGCGCGAAGCCCTGCGGCAAGCTCGCGCAGCCGCTCTCTTTCCCCTGCGGGGAGCCGCTTGGAGATGCCCGCCGTCCCCTCCTGCCAGGATACCACGCTGTAGGTGCCCTGCAGGGATAGAACCGCGGTAAGGCCGGCGTCCTTCGTCTTTAAGGGTTCCCGGGCCACCTGGACGAGCAGTTCGTCGCCCTGCTGAAGACGGGGCGAGGCGCCCTTGCGGATAAAGACGGCGCCTTCTGCGTCCTTCAGGGGCAGATATCCGGTGTGCCCCGGGCAAAGATCGACAAAGGCAGCCTGCAGGTCGGGGCGCACCCTCTGCACGCGCCCGGCCCAGATCTGGCCGTTCCTGATCTGTCCTCCGCCATCCCCCGCGTCGGGATCCGCATGGATCTCCGCGGCATGGCCTTTTTCATCCAGCAGCCAGGAAAGGACCGTCCCTCCCCTGCGCTCGATGATGCAGGTATATTTCATAAGATGATGTCCTCTCCGAGATCCTCCAGGGGCACGAAGCGCTCATCCTGCTCCCCGCCCGCCTTTGCCAGAAGCTCTGTCCTGCAGATCAGCAGGGAAAACGGCTGCGGTTCCTCCCCCAGCCACCGGACAAAGGTATCCATCAGCAGTTCGGGCTTGAGGTTGGCCTCACTGCCGCCCGCAAGCCTGAGCTTCACTTCGCCGTCTGCGGCCTCCATCCGGTAGATCAGCGGACGGATGTCCACCGTGGTCTCTCCCTTTTTCGTCTCCTTTACGGCGCTGATCGTCTCCTGCGAGAGGAAAGCGGGGACCTTGTCCTCCCATCCCCCGGCCGGGGCCTTCCCCTCCCGGAAGCGGACCGTGTACTCGGCGGCGGCCACCAGGGCCATCGCGCCGTTTGCCCGCCCTTCCGGAATCTGTTTCAGCGAAAGGGCGCGGATGCCCGCCGGCATCTGCTCATTCAGTCTGCGCACGCCCTCCGCGGAGGAAACCGGGGTCACCAGCTCCATATCCACATACTCGCCGAGGCTGGTCAGACCGACGCTCAGCGGGGAAGCAAAGGACATGACCATGTGGGGGCTCAGGCCCTCGGAAAATTTGATGTCGATGCCGCTCCGGCGGATCACCTTCTGGAAGCACCGCATCAGGTCAAGATGGCCGATGAATTTCATCTCGCCCTCTTTGGTAAATTTAAGCCTGACCTTCAAAGCAAACACCTCCTCCGTACATCCTTGCGCCGCAGCCGCTGCACTGTTCCCTGCAGTTTTTCGTCACGACGGGCTCGTGGGCGCGCTTCCACTCCCGCAGCAGGAACTGCTTCGTCACGCCGGCGTGGATGAAATCCCACGGGAAAAGCTCGTCGTCCCCGCGCTCGCGCATCGTATAAAAGTCACGGTCAACGCCGCACTCGTCAAAGGCGCGCAGCCACCGGCCCCAGTCCCAGAACTCGGACCAGGCCTCGAACATGGCGCCGTCCCGGTAAGCCTTCAGGATGACCGGCGCGAGCCGCCTGTCGCCCCTCGCCATCACGCCCTCGAGCACGGTCACCTCGGCCTCGTGCCAGTTGTACTTAATGCTCTTCGCGTTTCGCATCGCGCGCACCTCATTGTTCACCGTGCGCGCCATCCCGATATAGTCCTCCGGCTGGTGCATGGAGGCCCACTGGAAGGGGGTAAAGGGCTTGGGCACAAAGAACGAGGTGCTCACCGTGATCTGGCATTTGCCGAAGCGCTGCTCTTTGGGCAGCTCGTAATACTGCACCGCGATCTCGTTGGCCAGATGGGCGATCGCCTTCCGGTCCTCCTCCTGCTCGGTAGGCAGGCCCAGCATGAAATACAGCTTGACCTTGTTCCATCCGCCGGCGAAGGCCTCGGCCGCGCCCTTCAGGATGATCTCCTCGGTCAGGCCCTTGTTGATCACGTCGCGCAGGCGCTGGGATCCGGCCTCCGGCGCGAAGGTAAGGCTGCTCTTCTTGACGTCCTGGACCTTGCTCATCACGTCAAGGGAGAAGGCGTCTATCCGCAGGGACGGCAGGGAAATATTGATGTGCCGCCGGCTGCACTCCTCGATCAGGTAGCTGACCAGCTCATTCAGATGCGTATAATCGCTGGAGCTCAAAGAGCTTAAGGAGATCTCCTCGTGTCCGGTGCCGCGCAGCATGATGTCGGCCTGCGCCTTCAGCTTCTCCACGTCCTTTTCCCTGGTCGGCCGGTAGATCATGCCCGCCTGGCAGAACCGGCAGCCGCGGATGCAGCCGCGCTGGATCTCCAGTACGACACGGTCCTGGGTCACCTTGATGTAGGGAACCAGCGGCTTGTCCGGGTAAACGGCATTCGTCATATCCATCACGATCTGCTTTTCGACCACGGCCGGCACGTCATCCCCCGCCGGGGTAAAGGACGCAAGGGTCCCGTCCTCATGGTAGGCAGGCGTATAGAGCGAGGGCACATAGATGCCCGGGACAGAGGCTGCCCTGCGAAGGAAGGCCTTTCTCCAGGCGCCCCCCGCCTTTTTGCATTCTTTGTAGAGATCCAGGAGGCGGTCGTAGACGACCTCCCCCTCGCCGATATAAAAGAGATCAAAGAAATCCGCGATCGGCTCCGGATTGTAGGTGCAGGGACCGCCGCCGATCACGATGGGATGTGATTCGTCCCTGTCCGCCGCCATCAGCGGGATGCGGCCAAGATCCAGCACCTGCAGGATATTCGTGTAGCAGAGCTCATACTGCAGGGTGATGCCGAGAAAATCAAACGCCGTGAGCGGATCCTGCGACTCCAGGGCAAACAGCGGAATATCCTTCTCCCGCATCACCTTGTCCAGGTCGAACCAGGGCGCGTACACTCTCTCACACCAGGTATCCTCCCTGCGGTTAAAGAGTTCATAGAGGATCTGAATGCCCAGGTGGGACATCCCGATCTCATACACATCGGGGAAGCACATCGCGAACCGGATATCCACACTGTCCTTATCCTTGTAGACCGCGTTGATCTCATTCCCGATATAGCGGGCAGGTTTTTCAATACTGAGCAGAATCTCATCGCTCAGGGCAAGCTTTCGTTCCATATGTCGGACCTTTCTTTGATTCGAAATGATGAAATAACTGTTCACAGGAGCGCCCCTGAACAGTTATATGAAAAAAATGTACCACACACGGCGGCATTTCGCAAATAATAACGACGCTTCCCGATTTCGCCGCTGTCGACGAGGAGGCGAAGCCCCTCAGACAGCAGATGCAGGATCTGCAGAAGCAGCTGGAGGAGGTTCTGGCAGAGCTCGGCAGGGACCGCTGAGAACAGATAAGCAGCGCGGCCGCGTCATCCGGGAGATGGCGCGGCCGCTTGTTATTTCCTGTTTTGTTTTCTGTTTACGCCTCTTCAAACTCCACGTTCAGGCCGGGATTTTCCCGCATCGCGTCCGCGCACATGCGGCGCAGCCTTGCGATGTACTCTCCCATCTCCCCCGCCGGCACGCCGGCGTTGTAAAAGCGGATGACGGGCAGGGACGCGTGCTCCGTCAGGACATCAAAAAGCGCGTCCAGATTGTTTCCCTCATAGGTCACGGGCGCGATCCTGCTGCGGATCGTGTCGTGGAGCTGTTTTCTATCCCGGATCTGCGCCAGGTCGATCATTACGGTTACCATATTCTACTCCTCCCCGTACAGCAGTTCAAAGGTCTCATAGTGATCCTCGGTGTAATAGATCAGGCCGTCGCTCGAGAAGATGATCCGCTTCGCGCCGCGCTTTTTTGCGCCGAGGGTATCGATATCGCACTCGTAGTACTTCCTGCCCTTTTTCTCCGGAAGCGTCCCCTCGTAATTGCCGAAGTAGTCGCCGCCGATGCATTTCCCGGGCGCGTAGGGTTCAAGGTATCCGCCCGGCCAGCCTTTGGCCTTTGCTTCCTTTTTCGTGATGTAGTTGGAGGGCAGCTTGCCGTAGGTGTAGATGTAGAGCGCGACGTCGTCCTTCTGGTCATAGACGCCGTCCTCGTCCGGCAGATCTTCTGCAGCAGCTTCGTCATCCGCATCATCATCTTTCCCTGAAAATGACGCCTCATCATCCGCGTCGTCTTTTTCGTTATCCCGCGAATAACTGTCGTCTTCGTAGGCCAAGCTGTCGTCTTCCCCTTCCTCGAACGAGTAGGACGATCCTTCACCCCCCTCACCGAAGAATTCCGCAAAGGGATTGTAGGACATCTGTGCGGCCGACGGCAGCGCGGCTGCGATCACCATCAGCAGGGCCAGCAGCGCCGCGGCCAGTCTCCCGTGCTTTTTCATGTTCTCTCCTCCTTATCCGGTAGTGTCAAGTTCACTACCTGTTTTTAGTTCATAAACCTTGATTTTATGGGAGATTCAAATAAAAAGAGCATTGACCTCCCTTTTTGGTAT
>CAMOKZ010000155.1 GCA_946618155.1 uncultured Lachnospiraceae bacterium
CGTGTGACCATCGCTGGCCGGGAGATCAACCTGACTGCGAAGGAATTCGACCTGCTTGAGCTCCTGGTCTTTAACCCCAACAAGGTATACAGCAGGGAGACGCTTCTGAGCACGGTCTGGGGCTACGATTATCCCGGCGACGTGCGGACCGTGGACGTCCATATCCGGCGCCTGCGCGAGAAGATCGAGGCGAATCCCAGCGAGCCCAGATATGTCCACACGAAATGGGGCGTGGGCTACTATTTCCAGCACTGATCTCGTTCACCAATAAAACGATCGTATGGCGGGCAGCGCCGCCCCGGGGCCTTCGGGGCTTCGGGCGGGGCTGCCCATTTGTTTGGCCGGAGCGTCCGATGCGGCACACCGGACCGGCCGGCGGCAGGGGAGGCTCATCATCACTACACTTCGCACACGACTTCTGAAATTTGCAAAAAGCCTGCATTTCCGCATACTGCTCATACTGCTCGTGGTCGGCATCCTGCCGATCAACCTGTACAAGTACGGCATCCTGAACAACTACGAAAAGCAGGCGATCGCGCGCCGCGCGCAGCAGATCCGCAGCCAGTGCCAGGTCATCACCGAGCAGCTGGTGGAGAGCGATTACATGGCCGGAGAGAGGCCTGAACTGATCGAGACGCTGATCTCGCAGCTGGGCAGCATCTACAGCGGACGCGTCGTTATTGTCAACGAGAACCTGAAGGTGATCAAGGATTCCTACGGGCTCGATGAGGGCAAGGTCATCATCGCCACGGAGGTGATCCGCTGCTTTACCGGCGGACAGGGCGAGGGCTACAGCCTCGCCGGGGATTTCCTCGAGGTGACGGTCCCCGTGATCGACAACGCGACGAAGAATACGGCGGGGGTCATGATCATCAGCGTGCCCACCGGGGATATCCATGATTCCATGGCAGCCCTGAACCGCACCGTGTTCATGCTCCAGATCATCCTGACGCTGCTGACCATCGTGGCGGCCTTCTTCGCCGCCCGCATGATCGTGCGGCCCTTCCGCAAGGTCACCGCTTCCTTCGAGGGCGTGCAGGGCACCATCCTCGAGGAGGAGATCGCCATGCCGGAGTACACGGAGACGGAACAGCTGGCCGCGGCCTACAACCGCATGCTCCACCGCCTGCGCGTGCAGGAGGATTCCCGTCAGGAATTTGTCTCCAACGTCTCCCATGAGCTGAAGACCCCGCTGACCTCGATGAAGGTCCTCGCGGATTCGCTGATCGAGCAGGCCAAGGCGGGAGAGGTGCCCAATGAGCTCTACCAGGAGTTCATGACGGACATCGCCCAGGAGATCGACCGCGAGAACAGCATCATCACCGACCTGCTCTCCCTGGTCAAGATGGACAGGCGCTCCGCCGACATCCACGTGGAGGAGACAAACATCAACCACCTGATCGAGCTGATCTTAAAGCGCCTGCATCCCATCGCGGCCAAGCGCGGGATCGAGCTGGTGCTGGAGAGCTTCAAGCCGGTCCTGGCGGAGGTGGACCAGACCAAGCTGACGCTGGCCCTCTCGAACCTGATCGAGAACGGAATCAAATACAACAAGGACAACGGCTGGGTGCACGTTTCCCTCAATGTCGACAACACCTTCTTCTACGTGAAGGTGGAGGATTCGGGCATGGGCATCCCGGAGGCCGCGCAGGATCACATTTTCGAGCGTTTCTACCGGGTCGACAAGTCTCACTCCCGGGAGATCGGCGGCACGGGCCTCGGCCTTGCCATCACCCGCAGCGCGGTCCTGATGCACCACGGCGCCATCCGCGTCTACAGCAGGGAAGGGGAGGGATCGACCTTTACGGTGCGCATCCCGCTGAAATATGTGCCCCGCCAGCAGGAAGCGGAGGTGACGGAATGAAGAAGATATTCCCGTACCTTCTTGCCGTCCTGATCGCGGTCTTTGCCTTTGCGGCAGGCTGCGGCCGGAAAACAGAAACCGGCGACGAGAAGGTCTATACCGTTTATTACATCAACAATGAAGAGACCCAGCTGATCGAAGCCTCCTACACGCCGACGGCCGGGGATTTCGCCGGCATCGTGGAGGAATTGTTCACCCAGTTTGCCCAGGCGCCCGCAGGCCGCAAGAACATCAAGAGCGCGCTGCCGGAGGGCGTAGCGATCAAGGGTTACCAGATGGGCATCGATGAGATGACTGTGGATTTCAACGCCGCATATCTCGGTCTGACGAACACGCGCGAGGTGCTGCTGCGGTCCGGCCTGGTGCTCACGCTGCTGCAGCTGGGCGATGTCATGCGCGTGCGCTTCACCGTGGACGGGCAGGCGCTGTCCGACCGCTACGGTGAGGAGATCGGCGCCATGAACGCGAACACCTTCGTCGTCGCGAACGGCGGCGGAATCAACTCCTACCAGTACCTGACCGTGGGCCTTTATTTCCCCAATCAGGAGGGAGCCCTCGTCTGCAGGGAGATGCGCAACGTCTTTTATTCCAGCAACCTGATCACGGAGCATCTGATCGTCGAAGAGATCATCAAAGGGCCGAACAACACCATGCTTACCCGCGTTGCCGACCCGGCCGTGAAGATCAATGACGTTTCCATCTCCGGCAAGGTATGCACGATCGACCTGGACGGCGCGTTCAACAATGTGCCGCAGGGGTCCCAGGCGGATCCGGAGATCTGCCTCTACGCCTTTGTCAATTCCATCTGCGACAACTGCGACGTGGATATCGTCCGTTTCCGCATCGACGGGAAGAGCGACGTGCGGTTCCGCGGCGAGATCAGCCTGGACCGGGATTTTGAGCGCAGAGCGGATATCATTGAGGTCTCCGGTTCAGCCGAGATCTTCGGCGGCGTGGTCGTCTCCGATGATGAGGATGCCCCCCAGAGCGCCGCGGGCGACGCCCAGGCCCAGGAAGGGGCGGAGGCTTCCGGCACGGCGGATAAGGCCGCTTCGGATGCGGATGCCGGGGACGCCTCAGCATCTGCTGAGGATGATGCTGCAGCGCAGAAGGAAGAGGAAGGGGCCGCAGACGCGGGAGAGAACGCGGACGCGGCAGAGCAGGACGGTTCCGGCGTGGGGCTTGGCGTGATCAGCGGCTCCGCGGACGGGGATGACCCGCTCATCACTTCCGCTGACGGCAGCCGCGGGGCGGACGAACTGACCGGTTCGCTGCTTTCCCTTCCGGACACGCCGACCGGCGCAGACCAGGCGCCGGGCCTCGGGATCGATCCCTCCCTCACCGGGGCGGGAGGCGGCAGCTGACCCGCAGGCCGCTGCTGACCGGGTGCCTTATTCTTCTGGTCATTCTTGGTATACTTACGCTGTCGGGGATGACAGACCTTCTTGGTCCCCCGACAGCGCTCTTTACCGCCAATCCGGACATGCCGGCCGCCCTTGAGGGCCGGGTCACGCAGCTTACCACCACTTCTACAGGCGTTCGCCTGCTGATTTCCCATTATCAGTTCTATCAAACCGAAGAATTAGACGCCGCCCTCGGCACCCTGCCGTCCAAAGAGGCTGCGCGTTATGAGAAGGAGAGCGGCTCCTGGCAGACCGCGCTTCTGCTTTCCGATTCCTTTTTTGCGCAGCAGGGCGCGCCGCGAAGGGAGGATCTCGCCCCGGGCGCCCGGATCTTTGTCCGCGGCGAGGTGAACCTGCCCGAGGCGCCCACCTGCCCGGGACAGTTTGACGCCCGCAGCTACTGGCGGGCAAGGAAGGTCCTGCTGCAGATCCGGGATCCTGCCCAGGTGCGCGTCATTCCTTCCCGGAACCTCAAAGACCGCATCCTGGCTGCCCTCGGGCGGTTTGCCGGACGCCTCTGCGGCGGGATGGACCTGGTCTTTACCCCGGAGGAAGCGGGGCTTATGCGGGCGATGACCCTCGGCGACCGGGCGGACCTTACCCCGCAGATGCGCAGGCTCTTTTCCGGGATCGGGATCTCCCACATCCTGGCCATCTCCGGTTTTCACCTTTCCCTCATCGGCTTCGGGATCTTCCGCCTGCTGCGGCGGATCCGCCTTCCCTACGCCGCCTGCGCGGCCGTATCCTGCGGGTTTGCCGCCGCCTACTGCCACATGACAGGCTCCGGCATCTCGGCGCGCCGCGCCCTCATCCTTTTCCTGTTTTCCATGGGCGGCACTGCTCTTGGGAGAAAAAGCGACCGGCTGACCGCCATCGGCACGGCCGCCTGCCTGCTTGCCCTGGACTGCCCCTATGTGCTCTTTGACAGCGCGTTTCTGCTTTCCTTTGCCTGCGTGCTCACCCTGACGGCTCTGCCGGAGGGTGCCCATACCCTTTTGGTCAGCTTTGCTGTCTGGGCCGGGGCCCTGCCCCTTTCCCTCTACTTTTTCTATCAGCTGTCTCCATATTCTCCTTTGCTCAGTCCCCTCATGCTGGCGCCGGTCGGCGCCATGATGATCCTATCCCTCCTGGCAGGGGCCGGGGCACTCTTCAGCGTTCCCGTTGGGGCAGTCATTGCCCTGCCGTGCCGGGTCATCCTGCGCTTCTGGACCGCGCTGCCGGACCTTGCCCGGCGTCTGCCCGGCGCCGTGATCGTGACCGGCAGGCCCGCCCTGTGGAAGGTACTGCTGTGCTATGCGGCGATGCTGCTTTTTGTTCTGGTGACAAAGAAGAAAACAAATCCCGTAAATAGGGGCGAGGAGGTGACGACAGTTCCGGCCTTTTCGACGTTCCTTTCGCTGGGTCGTGTGCTGCCTCTTATTACACTTCTCGCCGCCTTCCTCCTGCTGTTTGTGCGGGTGAGGCCGTCCCTTCGGGTTACCTTTCTCGACGTGGGGCAGGGCGATTCCATCCTCATCGAGGCCGGGGCGGACCGGTACCTGATCGACGCGGGCAGCTCGCAGTTGACCCATGTGTGGGCGGACCGGATAGAGCCTGCCCTGAAAAGCCTCGGCATCGGACGCCTGAATGCGGTCTTTCTTACCCACGGCGACCACGATCACATCAGCGGGATAGAAGAGTACCTGGGAGCTGCCTGCAGGCGGCTGGACGGGCGGGACGCCTCCGGCGTCACGGTTCCGCTGCTGGTGACTTCCGCCTGCGCCGGGGAGGACGATGGCTTAAGGCAGCTC
>CAMOKZ010000156.1 GCA_946618155.1 uncultured Lachnospiraceae bacterium
TCCGGAGACTGGACGACCAGTTCCGCTTCATCCTGGAGATCGACAAAGAGAAATCGATCGTGCGCCAGACGCCGATCAGCGACGCCTCCCGCATGGAGAACGACGCGGAGCACGCCTGGCACATGGCGGTGATGACCCTGCTGCTGTCCGAGTACGCGACGGAAAAGATCGATGTGCTGCGCACGGTCTCGATGCTGCTGATTCACGACCTGATCGAGATCTACGCGGGGGATACCTACGCGTTTGACGAGGAAGCGAAGGCGGGGCAGGCCGAGCGGGAGAGAGCGGCTGCGGACAGGCTCTACGCCCTGCTGCCCGAGGACCAGGGCAGGAAGATGCGGGGACTCTGGGATGAATTTGAGGCAGCGGAGACGCCGGAGGCGAAGTTTGCCCGGGCGATGGATAACCTGCAGCCCATGATGCTCAACAACGCGACGGAGGGCGTCAGCTGGGTGGAGCACGGCGTCCGCCTGGAGCAGATCCTGGAGCGGAACCGCAATACCCACAAAGGATCCGAAGTGCTCTGGGAATACGCCAGGGATCACCTCCTGATGCCGAATGTGAAAAAAGGATATATTCACACATGATAACTATCACCTATCAGTAAAATACAACAGTAAAGACGACCAGTATTGACTTTCTGTTGTCAGAAATGTATAATATATACACTGATTATCATACTTTTTTGGCGGAAACGCCTTCCGCGTTTCCCTGTTTTAACAGAAGGAGGGATCATTGATGAAACGCATGATGAAAGCTGCGCTGGCCGGCGGTGTTCTTGCCGCATTCCTTAGCATGTCGGTTTCTGCTGAGGAGATCAAGGTCTGGGTCGCGGATGCAGTGACGGACTTTACCTCCGCACAGATCGAAGCCTTTAAGGAGGCTAATCCGGATTTCGCCGGCTATGATTACATCGTCGAGGCAGTCGGCGAAGGCGACGCTGCCGGCAATATGATCACGGACGTGGAAGCCGGCGCGGATATCTATGTATTTGCCCAGGACCAGATCGCGAGACTGGTTACCGCCGGCGCTCTTGAAGAGGTCGCGCCGGACAATGTGGAAGCGGTCGAGACGCAGAACGACGCCGGCGCTGTCGGTGCCGCCACGGTCGGCGACATCCTGTACGCTTACCCGATCACGTCCGACAACGGCTATTTCCTGTACTATGACAAGAGCGTGATCAGCGATCCTTCTACCCTTGAAGGCATCATCGCCGACTGCGAAGCCGCCGGAAAGAACTTCTACATGGAGATCAACTCCGGCTGGTACCAGACCGCGTTCTTCTTCGGCGCCGGTGCCGAGCTTACCTATGAGACCGATGACAACGGCCTGTTCACTGCCTGCAATGCGACCTACGCGTCGGATGCCGGCCTGACGGCCCTCAAGAAGATGATCGAGCTCAAGTCCTCCCCGTCCTTCCAGAACGGCTCCTCCGTCGACAAGACGACGAACGCTGCCGCGATCGTGGACGGCACCTGGGATTCCGTTGCCGCGCAGGATCTGTTCGGCGACAACTTCGCCTGCGCGAAGCTCCCGACCTTCCAGGGCGCTGACGGCGAGACCTATCAGATGAGCGGCTTCGGCGGCTTCAAGCTTCTCGGCGTAAAGCCGCAGGAGGATGAGGACAAGCTGGCAGCCTGCGACGCGCTGGCAGCCTACCTTTCCAGTGAAGAAGTCCAGCTCGCCCGCTATAACGAAGTCGGCTGGGGTCCCTCCAACCTGAACGCGCAGCAGAGCGAAGAAGTCCAGGCAGACGCGGCTCTGTCCGCACTGGCTGAGCAGCTGGCCTACACCATCCCGCAGGGACAGTATCCGGGCGACTACTGGACGCTGGCTACCTCCCTTGGCGACAGCGTGATCAGCGGCGAGCTTTCCGCCGACAGCTCCGACGAGGATCTGATGGCTGCCCTGGAGCAGTTCCAGGCAACCTGCGAATCCTATCTGGGATGATGAACTGCTGAGATAGACCGACTGACATAGAAACGGTATCGTTCGCGGGCCGGCAGGGGCAACCCGGCCGGCCCGCCGTTTTCCCGGACGAGGAGATGCGATATGGAAAAAAAGAAGATTAATCCGGTCGCCACTGCTTTCGGGGCCCTTGGCCGCGACCTGAAAGAGCTGGGGCTCACTTTCGCGGAGGGCGACTGGAAGACCAGGCTCTCCGCCGTTATTTTCGGCTTCGGCCCCCTGATGCGCGGGCAGATCGCGAAGGGACTCGCATTCCTTTCCTGCGAGATCGGCTTCATCCTTTACATGGTCTTTGTGGGATGGAAGTACCTGAGCAAGTTCGGGACGCTGGGCACGGTGGAGACCACCAAGTCGCGCCGCGTGACGGTATACGGGGACAACAGCTTCCTTATTCTGCTGTTCGGCCTCCTCACGATCATCCTGATCGTGTTCCTGATTCTCGTTTGGCGCATGAATATGCGGGAGAACCGCGATGAGGAGCTGATCCTGAGAAAGGGCGGCCATCTGCCCTCGAACAGGAAGGTACTGGGCTCCCTGCTGGATTCCAATTTTGACAAGACCCTGCTGGCCCTTCCCGTGACCGGCATCTTCGTGTTCACGGTGCTGCCGATCCTCTTTATGATCTGCGTCGCCTTCACGAACTACGACAAGACCCACCAGGCGCCGACCAACCTGTTCACCTGGGTGGGGCTGGCCAACTTCCGGGAGCTGTTCTCCTTTGGCAGCACCGGCTTTGGCAAGACCTTCATGGCCGTCCTGCTCTGGACGCTGGTCTGGGCTTTCTTCGCCACCTTCCTGGATTATTTCCTGGGCATGGCGGTGGCCATCCTGATCAACCGCAAGGGGATCAAGTTCAAAAAGCTGTGGCGGACCATCCTCGTCATCACCATCGCGGTGCCGCAGTTCGTCTCTCTGCTCTACGTCTACAAGATGTTCGCGAACGACGGACTGGTGAACGGGTACCTGCTGAAGTGGGGGCTGATCAAGAGCGCCATCCCCTTCTGGACGGATCCGATGCTGGCGCGGATCACGATCATCGTCGTGAATATCTGGATCGGCATCCCCTACATGATGCTGATCGCCACCGGCCTGCTGATGAACATCCCGGAGGAGCTCTACGAGAGCGCCAGGATAGACGGGGCGACGCCGCTGCAGATGTTCCGCAGCATCACCCTTCCCTATATGCTGTTCGTGACGGGGCCCTTCCTGCTCACGCAGTTTACGGGCAACCTGAACAACTTCAACGTGATCTACCTGCTGACCAAGGGGCAGCCGCAGTCGATGAAGCTGGCGGGGAACGCGGGCCAGACGGACCTGCTGGTCACCTGGCTCTACAAGATGACGGTGAACGATACGAACTACAAAATGGCGGCCGTGATCGGCATCATGGTCTTCGTCGTCACCGCCGTGATCTCGCTGATCGTCTACAATATGCTGCCGTCCGTGCGCGATGAAGGGGGGTTCCAGTGATGGTCGAGAAAAAGACAGCTTCCATGAAGCGGAAAAGGGCGATCGGGAACGCCGTTACCTACCTGGTCCTGATCCTGATGAGCGTGATCTGGCTCTTCCCGTTCTTCGGGCTGATCATGCAGAGCTTCCGTTCCTACGACAAGGCCGTGGAGTACGGCGGCATGGTGGACTATATCATCCCGAAGCATTTTTCCCTGGATAACTACAAATTCCTGTTCTCCGGGGAGACGAATTTCCTGCTCTGGTACCGGAACACGCTGATCATCGCCGTGTGCGTTGCCATTCTGCAGACCATCGTGATCCTCTGCGTCAGCTACGCGCTCTCGAGGATGCGCTTTAAGGGCAGGACCTTCCTGATGCGGTTCTGGCTGGTGCTGGGCATGTTCCCGGGCTTCCTGACCATGATCTGCCTGTATTTCCTGCTCAAGCAGTTCGGCCTGACTCAGGCGGGCGCGGTGCCCGGACTTATTCTGATCTCGGTGGCCAGCTCCGGCATGGGCTACTATGTCTGCAAGGGCTACTTTGATACCATCCCGGCCTCCCTCGACGAGGCGGCCAGGATAGACGGCGCATCCCGCGCCAGGATCTTCTTCGTCATGACGATCCCGCTCTCCAAGCCGATCGTGATCTACACCGCCCTCGTTGCCTTCATGGCGCCCTGGTGCGACTATGTATTCGCCTCCTACGTGGCCTTCGGCTATGACAAGAGCTACAACGTGGCGGTCGCCCTGCAGCGGTGGATCTGGACGAACGACTACCAGGGATACTTTACCCGGTTCTGCGCGGGCGGTATCCTGATCGCCATCCCGGTCACCATCCTGTTCATGTTCCTGCAGAAGTACTATGTTGAGGGCGTGACAGGCGGCGCCGTGAAAGGATGACAGACAGATGACCGTAAGCTTAATGGAATTCCTTACCGGGCTTTTGCATAACCGGATGTTCTGGTCAGCGGCCTCGGCGTGGTTTATCGCCCAGCTGACCAAGAACCTGCTGGACATGGCAAAAGGCGGATACACCCTGGACCGGATCGGGGGCGGAGGCGGCATGCCGAGCGCCCATTCAGCCACGGTGACCGGGCTGTGCGCGGCCGCAGGCATGACCCAGGGGGGCGACAGCGGCGTCTTTGCCGTCTCGCTTTTCCTCGCGATCATCGTGATCTACGACGCACTGGGCGTCCGCTGGGTGACCGGCCGGCAGTCGGTCATCCTCAACCGGATGCGCAAAGCGGCGCAGGCCGGAAAGGAAAAGACCGGCGGAGAGGAGATCTTCCCGGAAAAGCCGCTGCCTGAGAAGATGGGGCACACCCTGCCCGAGATCATCGCGGGCATCTGCATCGGGCTGGTCTGTGCGTACATTGTCTGTGCGGTGATCTTCCCGCGAATCGGATAAAGAGGGAAAAAAGGAAGAACAAAGAGAAAACGCAGAACGATAAGAAGAAAAAGATCCCCGGAGGGAACGCTGAACGCTGATGCGCGATCCCTTCGGGGATTTCTCTGTTTATCCGCTGTTTGGTTTTATGTCTGTTATCGCTTTCTGCTTCAGGCATCCGCAGGCGCGATGCCGAATTCCTCCGGCCGGAAACGCGG
>CAMOKZ010000157.1 GCA_946618155.1 uncultured Lachnospiraceae bacterium
TACCGGTTCCGCAACGATACGGACCAGACCGTCCAGCTTCTTGTCCGGGTGGAGGGGGAGACCCTGCGCGCGCAGCTGCGCAGTGAGCGGGAATATCCCTTCAGCTACGCCCTGGAGGAGCAGGACCACCATTTCGCCCGCGAGGGGGAAAAGTATTACCGGGTATCGAAGATCTACCGCAACGTGACCGACCGGGCGACGGGAGAACTCGTCCGCCAGGAGCTGATCCTGGACAATCACTCGGAGGTCATGTTCGCCTATGATCTGATCCCGAAAGAACTCATCCGGGAATGACCCGGTTAAAGAGCGCACATATATGAGAGGAGGTATTTGCAATGGAAAAATTCTTCAAGCTCAAAGAACACGGAACAGATGTCAGGACAGAGGTGATGGCAGGTCTCACGATCTTCATGACCATGGCGTACATCCTGGCGGTCAACCCCAACATCCTCGGCGCCTCGGGAATGGATACCGGCGCGGTCTTTACCGCGACGGCACTGGCGTCCGCCATCGGCTGCGTATGTATGGCGCTCTTTGCCAACCTTCCCTTCGCCCTGTCGGCAGGCATGGGCCTCAACGCCTACTTTGCCTATACGGTCGTCCTGGGCATGGGCTATACCTGGGAAGTGGCGCTGACGGCGGTATTTGTCGAAGGTATCATCTTTATCATTCTCTCCGTGACCAACATCAGAGAAGCGATCTTTAACGCCATTCCCTCTCCGCTGAAGATCGGCGTATCGGTCGGCATCGGCCTGTTCATCTGCTTTATCGGCCTGCAGAACGCACATATCGCAGTGGACAGCGCGACGCTTGTCGGCATGTTCTCCTTCAGCAACGCGATCAAGAGCAACACCTTCAATTCCGAGGGCATCACGGTCCTGCTGGCTCTGGTCGGCATTCTGATCACGGCCTTCCTGGTCGTGCGCAGGGTGAAGGGCAATCTTCTCATCGGTATCATCGTGACATGGCTGCTGGGCATCATCTGCCAGCTGACCCATCTTTATGTTCCGAATCCCGAGGCAGGCTTCTACAGCCTTATTCCCACCGGCTTCATCGCCGCGCCGGCCTCTCTGGCGCCGACCTTCCTGAAGATGGATTTCTCGGTCATCGGCACGGTCAACTTCTTTGTCATTATGTTCGCGTTCCTGTTCGTGGATATCTTTGATACCCTGGGCACGCTGATCGGCTGCGCCTCCAAGGCAAACCTGCTGGATGAAGAGGGACGTCTTCCGGGCATCAAGGGCGCGCTGATGGCAGACGCGCTCGCCACCACCTGCGGCGCATGCCTGGGTACCTCGACGGTCACGACCTTTGTTGAGTCTGCTTCCGGGATTGCCGAGGGCGGACGCACCGGCCTGACCGCCATCACGACGGGCGCGCTGTTCGTGCTCTCCCTGTTCTTCTCCCCGATCTTCCTGGCCATCCCGTCCTTCGCGACGGCGCCGGCCCTGATCGTGGTAGGCTTCCTGATGATGCAGCAGGTGACGAAGCTTGACTGGGAGAATCCGCTGGATGCTATCCCGGCCTTCATTTCCATCGCGGCCATGCCCTTCCTGTACTCGATCTCCGAGGGCATCGCGCTCGGCATCATCTCCTATGTGGTCCTGCATCTGTTCGCAGGCGACAGAAAGAAGATCTCCCCGCTGATGTATGTTCTGGCGGTGGTGTTTGTTCTGAAGTATATCGTACTGTAAGGAGGAAAGTATGATCGACCTGACTGTGCATGAGGAGGCACTTCGGCGCAACGTAGAACGGGCAAGAGAACAGAAGATCATCATTCCCACCATCGCGCAGATGAAGGATCCGGACAAGATCCCGGAGAAGATCAAAGAGCAGCTTCGCGGCGTGGGGATGTGGGATATCAATCCGCTCAATCTGTTCCGCATTACCTGGAAAAATGAACCCAAAGAGACGGGCGGCCTTTTCGGCGCGCCGAACTATATCGTGCTTCCGTCCTCGCTTACCGGCGTGAAGGCGAAGATCCTGCTTCTCGCGGGCAGGTATTTCCCGACGGGCTGCCATAAGGTAGGGGCGTCCTTCGGATGCCTGGCTCCGCGCCTGGTCACGGGCCAGTTTGACATTGCCCACAACCGGGCGGTCTGGCCGTCGACGGGCAACTACTGCAGAGGCGGCGCGTTCAACTCCAAGCTGCTGGGCTGCCATTCCGTGGCGATCCTTCCCGCGGGCATGAGCCGCGAGCGCTTCGCATGGCTGGAGAAGGTGGCCAGCGAGATCATTGCGACGCCGGGAACGGAGTCCAATGTCAAGGAGATCTTCGACAAGACCCATGAGCTGGAGAAAGAGCCGGACTGCATGATCTTCAACCAGTTTGCCGAGATGGGCAACTACATGTGGCACTATCATGTGACCGGCAACGCCATCCTGGAAGCCTTCGAGCTGGAAAACAGCGGTTCGGACCGCCTCTTCGGCGCAGTCTTCACCTCAGGTTCCGCCGGGACCATGGCCGCCGGCGACCGGGTCAAGGATGTGCTGCCGGGCGCGAAGCTCGGCGTTGGCGAGGCGCTGCAGTGTCCGACCCTGCTGAACAACGGCTTCGGCGAGCACAGGATCGAGGGCATCGGCGACAAGCACGTGCCGTGGATCCACAACGTGAAGAATACGGATCTTGTCGTGGACATCGACGATGAGGACGCGATGAAGGTCCTGCGCCTCTTCAACGAGCCCGAGGGCATCGCGTACCTGAAGAGCGCCGGCGTCCCGCAGGAGACCATCGACGTGCTTTCGCTCTTCGGCATCTCCGGCATCGCCAACATGCTCTGCGCGATCAAGATGGCGAAGTACTACGAGCTGACGGAGCACGACGTGATCGCGACGGTCATGACGGATTCCGCATCCATGTACCAGTCCAGGATAACCGAGATGAACGAGGCGGAGGGCGCCTACAGCAGGGAGGCTGCCGCCGTGGATTTCCACACCCACATCCTCGGGGAAAAGACCGACAACATGCTCGAGCTGACCTATCCGGACAGGAAACGGCTGCATAACCTCAAGTACTATACCTGGGTCGAACAGCAGGGGAAGACGTCCGCGGAGCTGAACGCGCTCTGGTATGATCAGGAGCACACCTGGGACAGCGTCAAGGCTGACGCGGAGAAGGTGGATGAACTGATCTGCGCCTTCAACGAAGCGACCGGACTGCTGAAAGAACTCTGATCCGCCAGGCGGCTGCCCGCCAGGAAGGCGGGGGAGGAAGAAAATGGCTCTTTGGAACGTAACAGGAGCAAGATGCACCGCGTGCGGGAAAGTCATTCCGGCTGAGCCGGATATCACGACCTGTCCGCACTGCGGCGGCATTCTGGATATTGAATATGACTACGACCTCATCCGGGAGAGCGCGGAGAAGAACCCCTTCTCCGCAAGGCAGGACCGAAGCATGTGGCGCTACATGGAGTTCCTTCCCGTGGAAGGGAAGGGCAGCAGGCCCCTCCTGCGGGCCGGCGGTTCGCCCCTCTACAGGGCGGAGGCGCTGGGCAGGAAGATCGGCCTGCCGAACCTCTGGATCAAGGACGACGGGCAAAATCCCACTGCCTCCTTAAAGGACAGGGCGTCGGCCATGGCCGTGATCAAGGCCCAGGAGGCGGGACGGACGACGATCGCCTGCTCCTCCACCGGGAACGCGGCCAGCTCCCTTGCCGGAAACGCGGCGGCTGCCGGTCTTTCCACCTACATTTTCGTGCCCTCCCGGGCGCCGAAGGGAAAGGTCGCCCAGCTGATGATGTTCGGCGCGACGGTGGTCCTGGTCGAGGGAAGCTACGAAGATACCTTCCGGATCTCCGCGGAGGCGATCGACCGCTGGGGCTGGTACAACCGCAACGCGGCCATCAACCCCTTCCTCATGGAGGGGAAAAAGACCGTGTCCCTGGAGATCGCGGAGCAGCTCGGCTTTGTCATGCCCGACTATGTGGCGGTCTCCGTTGGCGACGGCTGCACGATCGGCGGCGTCTGGAAGGGATTTAAGGACCTGTACGGCGCCGGGCTGATCGACCGTCTGCCCAGACTGATCAGCGTCCAGGCCTCGGGCTGCTGCCCGATCAACACCGCAGCGGCAGCGGGGACGATGGACTGGGTGCCCCAGGAGGAGAACACGCTGGCGGACTCCATCGCCGTGGGCGTGCCGAGAAATCCGGTGAAGGCGCTGCGCGCGATCAGCGAATCAAACGGCGTCATCGTGAATGTCAGCGACGAAGAGATCATGGCGGCCATGCGCCTGCTCGGCGCCCATGCCGGCGTCTTTGCGGAGCCGGCCGGCGCGACGGGAACAGCCGGCGTGAAAAAAGCGGTGGAGATGGGGCTGATCGAAGAGAACGCCTCGGTGGTATCCATCGTGACCGGAAACGGACTCAAGGACGTCGCCAACGCCATCCGGGCGGCCGGCGAGCCGATGAGCATCAAACCGGATATGGACGAACTGCTGGCGGCCTTCGAGGCAAGAGGCATCAAGGGCTGAGAAGATCGAAGACTGGTGAAAAAACGGAAGAGGAGATATTCGCACTGAAAATGGCGAGTATCTCCTCTTTTTTTACTTATAAGACTCTTATGGCGGATAATGGCCTCTTATGACGGAAGGATCCCCGCAACCTCAAGAAAATTCGGTTGCTCAGGATGCCTTCCGTCATGTCGAGGCCGCGTATTTACCGGATACATTCACTTTGAGAAGCGGTGCAGCGAAACGAAGTGGAACTACTGGAGCTTTCACGGCAACAAAACAGACTCGCCATGGCGGAGGCATCCGAAGCAAACCATAGAAGCCGACTGAGCCTGTCAAGATGCCTGCGCGCGCGGAGACGACCACGCCTCTATAGGAGTCGAAGCGCGTCGCAGATGGCATCGCAGACAGGCGAAGGCAGGCGAACTGGTTTGCGAGGAGCCTTCCGCCATCAGAGTCCGCTTTCAGTTCGTTTCAGTCTTCCGCCTCCACCGGCACAAATCCGTATTTGGCCAGATCGAAGAGGCC
>CAMOKZ010000158.1 GCA_946618155.1 uncultured Lachnospiraceae bacterium
CCTGCCGCGAATAGTAATACGTGATAAACATATTACATCAGATTTTTGCCGTCTTGTCCAGATGGCGGCGGGTATGTTAGAATAATCTGATTACAGCGGGACCGATTATCTTCCCCAGGAGGAGAGAGCTTGGAAAGAACAGAGCAGAGCAGAATCAGAAACTTTTGTATTATCGCCCATATCGATCACGGCAAATCCACGCTGGCCGACCGCATCATTGAGATGACGGGGCTGCTGACCAGCAGGGAGATGCAGGATCAGGTACTGGACAACATGGATCTGGAGCGGGAGCGCGGCATCACGATCAAGGCGCAGACCGTCCGTACCGTCTACACTTCCCTTTCCGGGGAGGAGTATATTTTTAACCTGATCGACACCCCGGGGCACGTCGACTTTAATTATGAAGTGTCCCGTGCGCTGGCGGCCTGTGACGGCGCGGTCCTTGTGGTCGATGCGGCCCAGGGCATCGAGGCGCAGACCCTGGCGAACGTTTATCTCGCCCTGGATGCGGACCTGGAGGTCCTGCCGGTGATCAACAAGATCGACCTGCCCAGCGCGGAGCCGGCCAGGGTGATCAGCGAGATCGAGGATGTGATCGGCCTGGAGGCCGAGGACGCGCCGCAGATCTCCGCGAAGACCGGACAGAACGTGCGGGATGTCCTCGAGCAGATCATCGAAAAACTGCCGGCGCCCCAGGGGGATCCGGATGCGCCCCTGCAGGCCCTCATTTTTGACTCGGTATACGATTCCTACCGCGGCGTCATCGTGTTCTGCCGCCTGCGGGAGGGAACGCTGCGCAAGGGCATGCGCATCCGCATGATGGCCACCGGCGCCGAGGCGGATGTGGTCGAGGTCGGCTATTTCGGACCCGGCCAGTTTATCCCCTGCAGTGAGCTTTCGGCCGGCATGGTGGGCTATTTCACCGCAAGCCTGAAAAATGTGGCGGACACGCGGGTCGGTGATACGGTGACGGATGCTTCCCGTCCCTGCGAGAAGGCCCTGCCCGGCTATAAGAAGGTCAACCCCATGGTATACTGCGGCGTCTATCCGGCGGACAGCGCCCGCTATCCGGACCTTAGGGACGCCCTGGAGAAGCTGCAGCTCAACGACGCCTCCCTTCAGTTTGAACCGGAGACCTCGCTGGCCTTAGGGTTCGGCTTCCGCTGCGGTTTCCTCGGCCTGCTGCACCTGGAGATCATCCAGGAGAGGCTGGAGCGGGAATACAATCTCGACCTCGTGACCACAGCCCCCGGCGTTATCTACCATATCCACAAGACGGACGGCACCGAGATCCTGCTGACCAACCCCTCCAACCTGCCCGATCCCTCCGAGATCGAGTACATGGAGGAGCCCTTCGTCAACGCGGAGATCATGGTGACGACGCAGTTCGTCGGCTCGATCATGGAGCTGTGCCAGGAGAGACGCGGCGTCTATGTGGGCATTGAATATATGGAAGAGACCCGCGCGCTCTTAAAGTACGAGCTGCCCCTCAACGAGATCATCTACGATTTCTTTGACGCCCTCAAGTCCAGATCCCGCGGCTACGCTTCCTTTGACTATGAGCTCAAGGGCTATGTGCGCTCGAGCCTGGTGAAGCTGGACATCCTCGTGAACAAGGAGGAGGTCGACGCGCTCTCCTTCATCGTGCACGCGGACACCGCCTACGAGCGGGGACGCCGGATGTGCGAGCGGCTGAAGGAGGAGATCCCGCGCCAGCTCTTCGACATTCCCATCCAGGCGGCGGTGGGCGGCAAGATCATTGCCAGGGAGACGGTGAAGGCCCTGCGCAAGGACGTCCTGGCCAAGTGCTACGGCGGCGATATCTCGCGTAAGAAGAAGCTGCTGGAAAAACAGAAGGAAGGCAAGAAGAGAATGCGCCAGGTGGGCAATGTGGAGATCCCGCAGAAGGCCTTCATGAGCGTGCTCAAGCTGGATGAGAAATAAATGAGTTCAGAAGAATACGGGAACAGAAAAGAGCGAATGGGGATATATTTACATATCCCCTTTTGCGTGCGCAAATGTGCCTACTGTGATTTCCTCTCCGCCCCGGCGGATGAGGAGACGCGCGAGGCCTATGTGCGCGCGCTGACGGAGGAGATCCGCGCCTTCCCGGACCCTGACCGGTATCTGGTGCGCAGCGTGTTTTTCGGCGGGGGGACGCCCTCCCTGCTGGCGCCGGCGCAGACCGAGAGGATCCTTGACGCGGTGCGCGCCCGGTTTTCCCTGACCGGGGACGCGGAGATCACGGCCGAATGCAATCCCGGCACGCTCTCGCGGGAGAAGCTTTCCGTCTACCGGGGCATGGGGATAAACCGCCTGAGCATCGGCCTGCAGTCGGCCAATGACGCCGAGCTTGCCCTGCTGGGGCGCATCCATACCTTCGGGATGTTTGAGGAGAATTTCCGGCTCGCCAGGGAGGCGGGGTTTGACAACCTGAACGTGGACCTGATCTTCGGCCTGCCGGGGCAGAAGAGGGCGGACTGGGCGGCGACGCTCGCCGCGGTCACGGCCCTCTCGCCGGAGCACATCTCCGCCTACAGCCTGATCATCGAGGACGGCACGCCCTTCGGCCGCACCTACGGGGAGGACGCCCTGCGCCGCGAGGAGGGGCTCGCCCCCCGCTTCCTGCCGGACGAGGAGGAGGAGAGGGGAATGAGCGCGGACACCGTGCGCATCCTGGAGGAAGCCGGCCTTTCCCGCTACGAGATCTCGAATTACGCGCGGCCCGGCCGCGGGAGCGTGCACAATACGGGATACTGGACAAGGGAACCCTACGCGGGCTTCGGGATCGGGGCCGCCTCGCTCCTGGGGCACGAGCGGACAAAGAATACAGAGGACCTTGCCGCCTACCTGCGGGGGGAGAGGAGCGCCGGGGAGCGCGAGGTGCTCTCCCGGGAGGATGAGATGGCGGAGACGATGTTCCTCGGCCTCCGGCTGATCCGCGGCGTGGACCTTGACCGGTTCGCCCGCACCTTCGGTGAGCGGGCGCAGGACCGCTGGGCGCAGGAGATCGCGCAGATGACGGCGGAGAGACTTTTGGAGACGGCTGACGGGCACCTCAGGCTTACGCCCCGGGGCCTTGACCTTGCCAATTATGTGATGGCGGCGTTCGTCTGAGGGCCGCAGGACAGATAATGATAAGATAATAAGAAGCACCGGCGATTCGGAGAGATCCGGATCAGCCGGTGCTTTCTTCTTTGAACAGCTGCCTGACGACAAAATCGTGGATGCAGCAGTAGCTCTCTTTGGTATAGTGGAGACCGTCCACGGTCTCGAATTCCCGGATGCGCAGGTAGGTGCTGCTGTCCAGGTAATCGTCCGGAAAGGCTTCGCGCAGCTTGTCGTTGAAGGCCCGGATGCCCATGTTGTCAACGGTCAGCTCGTCGCTGTCCACCGGGTTGACGGAAAGGAAGAAGAAGCGCGTGTCCGGGTGGGCGGCGGTGATCTCCCGGTAGGTATCGAGGTAGAGCCCGATGTCCCACAGGTCGTTGACGCCGAGGTTGATCACGACGGGCGCGTCCGGCCAGGCCTCGATGGCCTTCTCCATCTGCGGGATCCCGTCCTCCAGAAACCAGGGGCAGCCCTCGCCGACCTCGCCGATGTAGACGCAGGAATCGTAATTGTCCTCCTCGGCTTCGCCCATGCCCACGACGCGGGAGTCGCCCACAAAGATGATGCGGTGCTCCGGCAGGCCGAGGGCAGCCAGCTTTGCCGCATGCAGGGCGGCTGCGGTCTGCGGGTCAGGTCCTTCCTCAGGGGAAGCGTCTGTGGATCTTTCGGTGATGGCGGCGTCGGTCCCTCTTTCCGGCCGGGGGGCAGCAATGTTTCCGGCAGAGCGCGGCACAGCCTGGTCCGCCGCTGCCGGCAGGGCCTGGTTTCCGGATGGTGCCTCGCTGATCGAAAACAGATGTAGATTTCTGCCCGCATATACGCCGAGCGCAATGACCAGGGCGATCCCGGCGGCGGTTCCTGCCGCTGCCAGCTTCGTTCCACGCTTCATGATGCCGCTCCCTTGCGTCGTCCGCCTTCTGATACACTGGAAGTATAGCATAATTCGGCACTGCGGTAAAGAAAGGGGAGGGCGGAAGGGTTTTTGTTGTTACTTTTTAAAAAAAGCGGTTGACAAATCAAAAAGGCGGTCTTATTATATTGCTGTGAATGTTAGCACTCTAACCTATCGAGTGCTAACAAGCAAGAAGGAAGGAGGACATCCCATGCAGCTGGATGAGAGAAAATGGACCATACTCCAGGCAATCATCAAGACCTATCTGGAGACCGGCGAGCCGGTCGGTTCAAGGACGATCTCGAAATATCCCGGACTCAGCCTGAGCTCCGCGACGATCCGCAATGAGATGTCTGATCTGGAGGAGATGGGTCTCATCCTGCAGCCGCACACTTCCGCAGGCCGCATCCCGTCCGACGCGGGCTACCGCCTGTATGTGGACAGGATGATGCAGGAGAACCAGCAGCGGATCGAGGAGAAGGAGAAAGAGATCTCCGATGTGCGCGAACTGATGATCTCCCGTCAGGACAAGATGGAGCAGATCCTGAAACAGCTGGTCCGCTTCCTGGCGGCGAACACCAACTACGCGACGATGATCTCCGGACCGCAGCTGCACCGCACGAAGCTGAAATTCATTCAGCTCTCCATCGTAGATGAGCATCAGATCCTCGCGGTCATCGTGTCGGAAGGCAACGCGGTGCGCAACAAGATCATCCGTATGGACCACGGGCTTGACCACGAGACCGTGCTCCGGCTCAACATCCTTCTCAACACTGCGCTGAACGGGCTGACGATCGAGCAGATCAACCTCGCGACGATCTCCAAACTCAAGGAAGAGGCCGGGATCCACAGCGAACTGGTCAGCCGCATCCTGGACGCGGTCGCCGAGGCGATCAGCGAAGAGGAGGAGGTGCCGATCTACACGAGCGGCGCGACAAACTTCTTCAAATATCCGGAGCTGAGCGACAGC
>CAMOKZ010000159.1 GCA_946618155.1 uncultured Lachnospiraceae bacterium
CTCCGTCTGATCCTGACCGTCCTGACCGCCGCCCTGGCTGGTTTCTGTCTGGTCCTGGCCGCCGCCCTGACCCTGTTCTGTCTGGTCCTGGCCGCCGCCCTGGCCCTGTTCTGTCTGGTCCTGGCCGCCGCCCTGGCCCTGCTCCGTCTCGTCCTGACCGCCCTGGCCGCCGCCCTGCTGCTGGTCCTGCTCGCGCTGGTCTTTCGCGCGCTGCGCCCGCTGCCTGGCCTCGTTGATGTCCTCGCGGTTGTCTTCCATCTCCTGCTTGACGCGGCTTTCATCGCTTCCGGAGCCTTTTGCGCCGCCGCCTTTGCCGTGACCGGAGCCGGAGCCGCCGCCGGACTGACCTTCCTCGGTCTCCGTTTCCGTCTCTGACTCTGACTCGTTCTCGCCTCCGCCCTGGTCGTTATTGTCTTCGTCGCTTCCGCCGCCGGCGTCAGGCTGCTCGAGCTTTTTGATCAGCTCGTCGATCTCCTGCTTGAGCTTTTCCGCGTCCTCGTCATGCCCGTCTGTGCCGTCCGGGTCCGCGCAGCCGACTTCGCACAGGATCGCCCGCGCTGTCTTCAGATCTGCGAGGGCGGATTTGACCTTGTCCTTCGGCAGATTGTCAAAGTCGTATTTGGCGAGCATTGCGAGGGCAAGATTCACTCTCACCTTGCACTCTTCGCCCTCCGGGATCTCGAAGGCCAGCGCCTGCTCGAAGGCTTCCCGCGCCTTCTTGAATTCGCCGCTCTCATAGTGCCCGCATCCCAGATTGTAATACGGGATATATTCCTCCGGACCCTTCGTGTAGACAAGGAGATTCTCTTCCGTCAGCCGGTAGTCTCCCCACCTGTACATCCTGGTATAGTGCCAGTTGACCACGAAGCGCACGATAAGCAGCAGGCACGCCGCAAAGAGCATTCCCGCCGCTATCCGGATAACTATCTTCCAGTCAAATTTCCTGTTCTTCATTCCTGTTTTCTCCAGGTCTGTTCTGCAGTATCACTGTTCCGGACACGCGTGCCGCGCCTGCAGCGTCAGCCGCCGCAGCGCCTACAGCGTCATTTTCCGCAGCGCCAGGTAAGCTTCCACCGCCAGCACCGCCAGCAGAAGCAGCGCGTAGATATAGTACGTGTCGTTATACACTTCCATCTCTTCCTGGCCGGTCGAAATGAAGCTCTTTTCGCGGATGGTCTCCGCGATGGTCATGACGGTCGCGTCTGTATCTTCCCCCAGCGTGTAAAAGCTGAGACCCAAGTCTGCCGCGATCTGCTTCAGGGACGTCTGGTCGGGCACGGACACGCCGTACTCGCCGTCTGTATCCCGGATATAGAAGCCGTCCGGGTCTTTCATCCGGCCGCCTTCAGCCGAGCCAACGCCCAGGACAGCGCCGTAATCCGCGAATTCCTTCGCCGGCTCGTAGGAGACCAGCTCTTTTCCGTCCGTGATCTCGCCGTCGCTGAAAAAGAGGATGACCGTCAGCCGCCCTTCGTTTTTCTTTGAGTACCTGCCCATCTCCTGGATATTGGCGAGCGGCGCATTCAGGGAGCTTCCCTTCGCGTACTCGGGCTCGGGCTCATAGATCATGGTCAGCGCATCCTCGACCGCCACCGTATCCTGGGTGAAGGGCGCGAGGATGCGGGATTTGTTGTCAAAGCTCACCAGGCCGAAGCTTGCGCCCTGCAGATCATCCATGATGGTCTGGCAGGCGGCGCGGACGTCGTCCATCCGGGTCCCCAGATGGCCGTCCTCGGCCCACATGCTGACCGTACTGTCCACGACAAACAGCACGTCCGTATTCTTTACCTCCACGTCCGTGCTGTCCTCCCGGGTCATCGGCCTGGCCTCGATCAGGACGACCAGCGCCACGACCGGCAGGATCTGCGCGAAGATCAGCGCCTTCTTTTTACTATCTCCTTCCCTCCGCAGGATCAGGAATGCAAGCAGGGCCACGATCAGGGCCGTGCAGATCCCGAAGGGGATAACGGGAAGAATCGGTTTGAAGATCATTTCTTTACTATCGCTCCTGTCAGCAGTGAGATCGAAAGGAATATGACAAGCGGGAGGAAGGACAGCTCGGGATGTTCGTTCCGGCGCGTCAGCACCACCGACTCGACGGATTTCGCCTCCACCGCCTCGATGTCACGGATGATATCGGCGACCGGGATGTCCTGCGTCGTCTCATAGAAGATTCCGCCGGTCTTCTCGGTGCTCTCCCGGTATACTTCCTCGTTCGCGAGATTGCTGTAGTAATAGCTGAATCTGTCCGCGCCGGGGTAGATCCCGTACACGCGGACATCATAGTCCGCGCACAGATCCGCGGCGCCGGGCAGCGAGACCACCGGCGTTTTGCGCGCGATCTCGTCGTTGTCCGTAGACAGCAGGATCATCCTCGTACGTTCCGTATCCTCCAGGCGGGGGAAGCCGTAGAGCGCGGCAGCCAGGCCCTCGCCGATCAGGGAGGAGCCTTTCCCGGAGTTGTTCACCTCGGTGCCGGAGGCGATGTAGTCCATCTCATCCTGGTACTGGTAGAACAGGGGCAGCTCGTCATCGGGGATCTGCTCAATGTAATAGTAGTCCCCGAACTTCTCCATATAGTTCTTCTGCACCTGGAAGAAGGTCTTGAGTTCCTCGAGCTTGTCGATCACGTAATCGTAGTTGTCCGTCATCGGGACGAACTGTACGGCCGTCGTATTGAAAATGGAGATCCCGAAGCGGTCCCCGTCCAGTCCGCGCACGATCTCCTCCAGATAGTCCACGATATCGTAATTCTGTTCGTAGACCGAGGTGGAGATGTCCAGGCAGAGCATGATGTCGCGCTTCTTGACGCCGGTCCGCAGGCTCTCGCTCGTGTAGGGCCTCGAGGCCGCGATGAGCGTGCAGATCAGGGCGCCGGCCGTGCTCAGGGCAAACAGCACCACGGCGGCAGCGGACAGAATGCGCAGCCTGCGGTAGAGCGGCAGCCTGCGCACGATCGACGTATTCGCCGCGCGCAGTCCGTCCTCGAAGCGGACCGTGATCTTTCTCTGATAAAAGACCCAGGCGCCCGCGGCGGCCGCGATCGCGATGATCCCCGCCACGAGAAGGGCCGGATATCTTAAGTCCATAGTTTGATGACCTTTCCTGCGTTAGCATAGCATGCCATGATGTCCGCTTCCGCATCCCGGGCGAACTCCGGCTCGTAGTATACCTCGATCAGCTTTGCAAGCTGCGGCAGGTGCATCCCGGAGATCTCGGCCAGGGTCGCGTTCTCCGCCTTCTTTCCCGTCCGCTCTGTCACGAATGCGCGGACGAGCCTGCTCAGCTGCTGAAACGCCTCGCGCTCATCCATTTTCCCGGCTTTGTACTCCTTTTTCTGCTCCTCCAGCATCAGCAGGTACTTATCCTGGATAGTCATGGGCAGGACAAGATCCTCCTGCGGACGCTTCCGCGGCGGCGTGCGCCTTGCGGGAGGCGCGCTCGTCCTGGGCCGCCTGAAGATCCAGAGCAGCGCGAGCGCGAGCAGGATGCCGCCGATGGCCAGCGCGAGCCAGCGGGGATCAAATCCCGCGGGAAGCTTCAGTTTAACGGAGAAACCCATCTCTATACCTCGCAAACAGTTCTATCGCCGCATCGGTCACGCCGTCCGCGGCAGCCACCGTCACCATGGGGACGCGGTAGCGCGTAAAAAGCGCCCTGCTTTTTTCCATCAGAGCAGCTCTCTCTTTTTTCTCCTGTTCCCGGAGCCTGCGCGAGATCCGCAGGAAGGACGGCACATACCGGGAAAGGCCAAGGTCGTAGACGCCGTTCTCCAGCATGGAGACATCGTCCACGCACACGACCAGGAAATCATTCCGGTAGGTCAGCGCCCGCAGAAGCCGCTCGTCGATCTGGGCAAGCCCGTCGATATCCGTGACCCCGAAGATGATCATCCTTCTGGAGGTCTGCTTGAGGATGCTGTAGAGCGCCTCGGAAAAGCTGATTCTGCCCGGCTCGCCGGCGTCGGCGCCGTACCGGGTAAGCAGCTGTTCCAGATGCTCCGGGCCGGAGCGGAAATAGTCGAGGATGAAGTTTTTCTCGCCGGCCCAGCCGAAGGAAAAGTCAGCGCCCTGCCGGTCCGCGAGGTAGGCGATCGTGCCCATCATCAGGGCGGCGACGTCCTCCTTGGGCTCGCGGCTGCTGGTGTGGCCGGTCATCTTGACGCCCGTATCCCCTACCAGAAGGACATTATGCTTTTTTTCGGAGATATACCGGCGGATCAGCGTGCGCCCCGTCCTGGACGAGGATTTCCAGTCAATATCGTGCACGTTGTCGCCGAAATCATACTCCTTGAGATCTTCAAACTCCAGGCTCCTGCCCCGGAAGACCGAACTGAACGAACCGTCCAGGACATTGGAGGTCTTGCGTTTGGTGGAGAGATTGACGGACCTTCTGATCCGGTCCAGATAATCATATCTCATGGCAGTCCCGTCTCCTTACGGGGTATTGATCTTGCCGACCAGCCTGTCGATCAGGTCATCCGCCGTCACGCCGTCCGCATAGGCGGCATAGGTGAGGCCGATGCGGTGACGCAGCACGGAGCGGCTCATCTCCTTCACATCTTCCGGAATCACGTAGCGGCGCCCGTGCATCAGGGCTGACGCCTTCGCGATGCGCATGAAGGCGATCGCGCCTCGGGGGCTCGACCCGATCCGGATATATTCGCCCATCTCCTGCCCGAGCACCTTGACCGGCATGCGCGTGGCAGAGATGATCTCCGCGATATAGCGCTTGATCGCAACATCGGCGTATACTTTTTCCGCGATATCCTGCACGCGGTCCACATCCTGAATGGTCAGGACCGGCGGCACCTTGCCGAAGGCCTTCGCCTCGGTCATTTCCATGATTTTGATCTCCTCCGCCGCGGAAGGATAGGTCAGGGTCTCCTTGATCATAAACCGGTCCGTCTGCGCCTCGGAGAGCGGATAGGTGCCCTCCTGCTCGATCGGGTTCT
>CAMOKZ010000160.1 GCA_946618155.1 uncultured Lachnospiraceae bacterium
TGGGAAACCCCGGTCCGGCCCGCCGGCCGTATGCGCTCTAAGCTTTCAGAAAACCTGATTATTTCGCATGGGTATATCTGAACATCGGGAATGCCAGATAGTTGAAGTAGCCTTCATAGTTCTCGCTGTCCGCAAGATAAGCTGCGGTGTAGTAGTACAGCGGAAGGAACGGAAGGTCTTCTTTGAGGATGTCCTCAGCCTGATGGAAATACTCAAATCTCTTCGCGGGATCCGGCTCGGTCTGTGCCAGGTGCATCAGCTCGTCATACTCCGGATTCGCATAGCCCGTGTCGTTGTTGCCGCCGTCGCTGAGCGCCAGCTCGAACAGAGAAGAGGGATCCAGGAAGTCAGCGGTCCAGCCGCCGCGGGCCAGCTCATATTCGCCCTTGTTTCTCATCTCAAGGAATACAGCCCACTCCTGTACATCAACGGTCATCTGCACACCCAGCTTCTCTTCCCATTCTCTCTGCAGATACTCTGCGATCGCGATATGGTTCGGGTTGTTGTTGGTGGTGTACTTGATCGCCGGGAAGCCTTCGCCGTTCGGATAGCCGGCCTCTGCCATCAGCTCCTGTGCCTCGGCAATGTTGGCTTCCATGTCGTCCAGACCCCAGAACTTGTTCTCGTTCGCCTCGTGGAAGTCCACGCCGTCAGCGCCCGGGAAGCCCGGTCCGATCCAGGCGTCAGCCGGGACCTCACCGGTCTTGGAGATATTCTCAACGATATAGTTTCTGTCGATAACAAGCGCAAGCGCGCGGCGGACTCTCGGATCCTTAAGGGCGGCAACGCCTTCCTTCAGGCTCTCGACTTCCGTCTCCTCGTTGCACATGATGTAATAGGTACCGGCGATCAGGGTGCTCTCCAGATAGCCTGCTTCTTTCAGTCTGTCAAGCTCCTCGGTCGGGTAGGTGCCGGCGTACATGATCTCGCCGCTCTCGAAGTTCGCCAGCGTGGTGTTGGCGTCGTCGGTCAGCAGCCAGGTAAGCTTGGTCGGGCCGACCTTCTCTTTGTCATAATAGGTGTCGCTCTTGACCATCTCGATGTAGTCCTGGTTGACCCATTCGGTCATGACAAAAGCGCCGTTGCCGATGTTGTACTGGGGATCCGCATACCACAGATCGCCGCCGGCCTCGACCATATCCTGACGGACGGGAGACATGCAGGCCGCCGCACAGATCTGATCAAAGTAGGTGCAGGTGTTGCGCAGGGTGACGACCAGAGTCTTGTCATCTTCCGCAACTACGCCCAGCTCGGACGCATCCTTCTCGCCGCTGCGGATCTCGATCGCGTTGGCGACCATGTCGATGAAGTTGCTGTTGTCATAGCTGCCGCTGACCAGTCTCTGCCAGGAATAGACGAAGTCGTTCGCCGTGACCGGCTGACCGTCAGACCATACGATGTCATCACGAAGATGCCAGGTCCAGGTAAGGCCGTCCTCACTGACGTCCACAGACTCGGCCTGCGCAAGCTCAACGCCGCCCAGATCCTGTCTGTATCTGGTCAGGCCTTCATACATATGAAGCACGAGGGCCATCGCGTCGTTCGCGTTCACTTCGTTCGGATCGATGGTGTTCGGTTCGGAAGCGTTCTGCACAGTGATCTCAAGTTCTTCCGCATGCGCCATCGTGACAGCGCCGAGGCTGAGGACCGCGGCAAGAGCGATACCGAAAACTTTCATCAGGTTCCGCTTTTTCATGATTACCTCCTTTTCATGAGCAATTTGGGTGAATGTGGTGAACTGGGAATGTATTCCAAGCGCCGCCTAAACGCGGCGCGCAGGAACCTTGGTCAGCCGGCAGGCCGAAGGCCCTTCCGGTCAGGGGGCCGCCTTATCCAGGTGGTGGCAGGCGGCAAAGTGTCCGCTTTCCGCCTCTTTGAGCTCCGGCATGGAAGCGGCGCAGACCTCGTCCGCGTAGGGGCATCTCGTCCTGAAGGGACATCCGCTGGGCGGATTCATCGGGCTGGGGATCTCACCCTCAAGGATGATCCTCTTCTTTGCGCGGCTCGCCTTCGGGTCCGCGATCGGGATGGCGGAAAGCAGCGTCTGCGTGTAGGGGTGGAGCGGACGCCGGTAAAGCTCGCGGCTCGCGGAGACCTCCACCATGTGGCCGAGGTACATGACGCCGATCCTGCTGCTGATGTGCTTCACGATCGACAGGTCATGGGCGATGAACAGGTAGGTGAGCTTCTTCTCCGCCTGCAGGTCCTCCAGCATGTTGATGACCTGCGCCTGGATGGAAACGTCCAGCGCCGAGATCGGCTCGTCGCAGACGATGAACTCGGGGTCTACCGCCAGCGCCCTGGCAATGCCGATTCTCTGCCTCTGCCCGCCCGAAAACTCATGCGGGAAGCGGTTGGCATGCTCGGTGTTCAGGCCCACTGTGTCCAGCAGGCTGTTGATCTTGTTCCGGCGCTCCTGGTCGGAGGCGCACAGCTTGTGGATATCCAGCGGCTCGCCGACGATATCGCCGACCGTCATGCGCGGGTCCAGCGAGGCGTAGGGGTCCTGGAAGATGATCTGCATTTTGCGCCGGTAGGGCAGCATGTCCTCTCCGGTGATGTCCTTCCCGTCGTAGATGATCTGACCGCCGGTCGGCTCCAGCAGCCGCAGAACGGTGCGCCCCAGCGTGGTCTTGCCGCAGCCGCTCTCGCCAACGAGGCCGAAGGTCTCGCCGCGGCGGATCGCAAAGGAAACATCATCCACCGCCTTGACATAGGCCGTTTTGAACATGCCGGTCTTGACCGGGAAATACTTTTTGATATGCCTCGCGTCAAGAAGGAGGTCGCTCTTCTTTGTTTCTTCCATCAGTTTACCCCTCCTTCTCCATCATTTCCTTGACCGGCAGCCAGCAGGAGACCGCATGGCCCTCCTCCACCACGGCGGCCGGCGGCATCTTCGTCAGGCACCCCTTCATGCAGTACTTGCAGCGCGGGGCAAAGGGACATCCCGCAGGCGGGTTGATCAGGTCGACCGGATTGCCCTCGATGGGGATGAGGCGCTCATGCTCATCCGCGTTGACCTTCGGCACCGAGGCCAGGAGGCCCCAGGTGTAGGGATGCTTCGGATTGTAGAAGATCTGGTCGCTGGTCCCGCGCTCCACGATCACGCCCGCGTACATGACGCAGATGTGGTCGCAGATCTCCGACACGACGCCGAGGTCGTGGGTGATGAACACGATCGACATGTCGATCTTTTCTTTCAGTTCCTTCATCAGCTCCAGGATCTGCGCCTGGATGGTCACATCCAGCGCTGTCGTCGGCTCATCCGCGATCAGCAGCTTCGGATGGCAGGCGAGAGCCATCGCGATCATGACGCGCTGGCGCATGCCCCCGGAAAACTCGTAGGGATACTGGTCGATCCGCCGCTCCGGCTGGTTGATTCCGACCAGGTTAAACAGTTCGATGATCCGCTCTCTTCTCTGGGCGCGGTTTAAGTCTGTATGTTTCCTGAGTACCTCGTCGATCTGGTTTCCCACCGTGAAAACGGGGTTTAATGAGGTCATCGGATCCTGGAAGATCATGCTGATCTCCTTGCCGCGGATCTTCAGCATTTCCTTCTCGCTCATTTTGGTTACATCCTGCCCCTCGAACCAGATCTCGCCGCGCAGGATCTTTCCGGGTTCGGGAATCATGCCCAGCAGGCCGAAGGAGGAGACGCTCTTTCCGGAGCCGGACTCGCCGACGATTCCCATGACCTCTCCCGGCTTCACTTCATAACTGATGCCCCGCACCGCCTTGACTTCGCCGGCGTAGGTAAAGAAGCTGACCGCCAGATCTTTGACTTCCAGCAGATTGTTATTGTCCTGTCCCATATCCATCCTCCCGGTAAATCACTTCTTCATGCGGGGATCAAGCGCATCACGCAGACCATCGCCGAACAGGTTGAAGGTCAGGATGATGATGCTGATCGCGACAGCGGGGAACAGTTCCCGGTAGGGATAGGAAATGATCCCGTTCAGACCGTCGGAGCACAGCGACCCGAGGGACGCCATCGGCACGGAAACGCCGATGCCGAGGAAGCTCAGGAAGGCTTCCGTGAAGATCGCCGACGGGATCTGCAGCATCGTGGTGACCACCAGCTGGCCCACGCAGTTGGGCAGCAGGTGCTTGAGAATGAGCCGCTTCTGGTTCGCGCCCAGCGCGACCGCGGCGTTGACGTATTCCATCTCCTTGAGCTGCAGCACCTGGCCGCGGACGATCCTGGCCATGCCGCCCCAGTAGAGCAGGCCGTAGACGATGAAGATCGCGATGAAGCCGGGCCCGATCTTCTGCAGCCAGCGGAACGCCGGGTTCGTATTGATCAGCATCTCCAGCGGCGGTTCAATGACCATCTTGATGGCCACGACCAGAAGAATGGTCGGCAGTGCGTTCATGATATCCACGACACGCATCATGACATTATCCACCATGCCGCCCGCAAGGCCCGAGATGGCGCCGTACAGGGAACCGATCACCAGGACGATCAGGGCGGACACAATACCGATCAGCAGGGAGATGCGGCAGCCGATCATGGTCCTGACCAGCAGGTCGCGCCCCAGATTGTCCGTCCCGAAGGGATGGGCAAAGCACGGCGCAAGGTTCTCCGAACCGCGGATCTGCTCCGAATAGCCGTAGGGCGAAAGGAACGGTCCCACGATCGCGAACAGGAGCAGGGCGAGGATGCCGCACAGGGCGACCATCGCCACCTTATTCTTTTTCAGACGGCGCCAGGCGTCCTTCCAGTAGGTCGTCGCCTCGTTCATCGTCTCGATCTGACGGATCTCCTCCGGACTGGCCAGCCGGAAATCCTCTTCATCAAACGCAGGGGCCGCTTTGATCGCAAGCGCCTGCAGAACTCTTTCTTTTGTCATCTTATCGCTCCGTTCTTCTCTTACGCCGACAGCTTGATGCGCGGATCCACAAGCTTGTAGATGATGTCGCAGATC
>CAMOKZ010000161.1 GCA_946618155.1 uncultured Lachnospiraceae bacterium
CCTCTTTACTCTGCGCAGAACTGATAGATCGTCTTCGAATCGAGGGCCTCGCCTGCCTTAAAGAGGCTGCCGGGGAAGTCGGGCTTGTTGGGCGTATCCGGGAAGAACTGGGTCTCCAGGCAGAACGCGCCGCGCTTCACATACTTCGCGCCGCCCTTCTCGCCGTAGTCGCTGCCCATGTTGTTGCCGGCGTAGAACTGGACGCCGGGCATATCCGTGAAGACCTTCATCACGATGCCGGTCTTTTCGGATCTCGCGCAGGCAAACGGCGCGTCAAAGCCGGGCGCATCGATCACATAGTTGTGGTCGAAGCCGTTGCCGGTGCGCACCTGCTCGTAATCGGAATCGATATCCTGTCCGATGGGCTTGGCCGTGGTGAAGTCCATCGGTGTGCCGGCGACCGGGCGAAGCTCGCCGGTCGGGATGAATTCGCTGTCGATCACGGCAAACCGGCTGCAGGCCATCTGCAGGATCTGATCCGCGATGGGGCCGGCGTCATGGCCGTCGAGGTTGAAATAGGCGTGGTTGGTCAGGTTGTAGTAGGTATCCTGATCCGCGACCGCGTGGTAGATGATGGAAAGGGCGTTCTCATCATCCAGCTTGTAGGTCACGGAGATCTCGGCGCAGCCGGGCATGCCCTGGTCGCCGTCCGGGCTCACCAGCGAGAAGGTCACGCTGTTGTTATCCGGATCGGTCTGGGCCTTCCACATCCGCCAGAAATATTTGCTGTCGCCGCCGTGCAGGACATTCTTTCCCTCGTTGCGGTCCAGCTGATAGGTCTTCCCGTTCAGGGTAAACTGCGCGCCGCCGATGCGGTTGGCAAAGCGGCCGACGATGGCACCGTGGGCCGAATCGTTGTGCAGATATCTCTCCGGCGTATCATAGCCGAGCAGGACATCGACCTTCGCGCCGGTCCTGTCCGGCACGCGGATGCTGACGATGGTTCCGCCGATATCCGTCAGGTCCACTTCCATCCCGTTCTTGTTCGACAGCGTGTAGAGCCACGCCTCGGAATCCTGAAATTTCGCGATTTTCATTTTGCTCCTTCTCCTGTCTTATCCTAAAACACGCTGCTCCCGGGCGCCGCGCCGCGGGAAAAGGGGGCGCGCACTTTTCATGTAGTGCCCGCCCCCTCCGCAATTCCCGGTCTTTAAACGATTATGCTTTCAGGATCACTCCTTGGTGACCAGCTGCAGCTCGACGCCGATCTCCGGCTCGACCTCTTCACCGGCCAGATAGGCAAGGCCCGCATCGATGGCGGTCTTGATGATCTTGTCGGGAAGCTGCGCGATCGTCGCGGCCATGGTACCCTCTTCAACTGCCGCAACAGCGTCCGGGGAAGCATCGAAGCCAACGATCACGATATCCTCACGGCCGGCAGCCTGGCAGGCTTCCATCGCGCCGAGGGCCATCTCGTCGTTCGCGGCAAACACAGCCTGGATCTCTTCATGAGCCTGCAGCATGGTCTCGAAAACGCTCATGCCTTCGCTCTTGTCGAAGTTCGCGGACTGCTGGGCAACCAGTTCAAGGTTGTCGGTCTCGTCGATGATCTTGTTGAAGCCTTCGCCGCGCAGCTGCGCAACGTTGGTGGCCAGGGTGCCCTGCAGCTCGGCAACTTTCGCGCCGTCCGGGAACATATCCCTGATGAATTCGCCGGCCATCTCGCCGCCCAGCTCATTGTCGGACGCGACGTGGCAGACTACTTCGCCGCCGTTGGAAGCGCGGTCGAAGGTGATGACGGGGATGCCGGCCTCATTGGCGGCCTCGACGCAGACCGTAGCAGCATCGGAATCGTTGGGGGTGTAGAAGATGATGTCGGGTGCTTCGCTGATGATGGTCTCCATGTTGGCAAGCTCCTTGGCGGAGTCATTGTCGCAGGTATAAACATTCAGCTCGATGCCCTTCTCCTCGGCATATTCCTGGGCGGAAGCTTCGATCTGGACGAAGAACTCCGTCGTCAGGGATGCCATCAGAAGCGCCATCTTCGGGGCTTCCTCAGCCATCACGCCCATGCTCATGGTGCCCGCTGCCATGCAGGCTGCGATCATCGCTGCGTAAAGTTTCGCTTTTTTCATGGTTTCTTTCCTCCTCTTTGGTGTATGTTGATGAGTTGATTTATGGTTCTTGTTTATCTTTATCGCCTGTCCTCGGTGCTGAGGTTCAGGCGGTAAATTCTGTTTTCCGCCGGATCCGCCCGGTCCGGCTTTCTCCGCTTAATTGGACCTCGCGTCGACCATGACCGCGATCAGGATAACGACGCCCTTGATGACAGTCTGGTAATACGTGGAGACGTCCATCAGGGTCAGGATGTTGTTGAGCATGCCGATGATCAGGGCGCCGATGACGGAGAAGAGCACCTTGCCCTGCCCGCCGCGCAGCGAGGTTCCGCCGATGACGGCCGCCGCGATGGCATCCATCTCATAGGACTGTCCCGCCAGCGGCTGCGCCGAGGAAAGGCGGGAGGTCATGATCACGCCGACCACGCCGGCCAGCAGACCGCTGATCGTGTAGGCAAACATCTTGACGCGCTTTGTCGCCACGCCGGAAAGGTAGGCCGCGTCCTCGTTGCCGCCGATCGAGTAGATGTGGCGCCCGAAGGCCGTACTGCCCAGCACATAGTTCATGATCAGCGCAAGGACGATCAGGATGACGATGGGCACCTGCACGACGCCCCCGATCTTGCCGCCGCCGATCACCTTGAAGGCCTTATCGCTCACGCTGATCGGCTTGCCGCCGGTAAGCAGGTAGGTGCATCCGCGGAAGATGGACATGGAAGCCAGCGTTACGATCATCGGCTGCAGACCCCAGTACGCGATCAGGGATCCGTTCATCAGGCCGATGGCAATGCCGATGATCAGGGCGACCAGGACCGCGACCACAGCGCCGACGCTGGTGTTTTTCAGCAGGAAGGCCGCCGCCGCGCCGGAGATGGCGAGCGTGGATCCGACCGAAATATCGATGCCCCCGGTGAGGATGACCGTCGTCAGGCTCAGGGTAAGGATGGCGTTCATGGAGGTCTGGTTCAGGATGTTCATGATGTTGTTCACCGTCAGGAACTTCCTGCTCAGCAGGCTCGCCACGATGATGAACGCGATCATGATCCAGACCGGCCGGTATTTATTAAAGATCTCTGCAGCTTTGCTCTTGTTATTCATAATCGTAAGGATCCTCCTTCGTCTCAGGACATCATCGTGCTCATGATCTTTTCCTGCGTTGCTTCCTCTCTGCTCAGCTCGCCCTTGATCTCGCCCTCATACATGACCAGGATGCGGTCGCTCACGCCGAGGACCTCCGGCATCTCCGAGGAGATCAGCAGGATCGCCTTGCCCTCCTGTTTCAGCTTGTTTGCCAGCTGGTAGATCTCCTTCTTGGCGCCGACGTCGATACCTCTGGTCGGCTCATCCAGGATGAGGACGTCCGGCTCCGACATCAGGGCCTTCGCCAGGACCACCTTCTGCTGATTTCCGCCGGAAAGGTTTCTGACCAGCTGCGCGATGCTTGGCGTGCGCACCTGCAGGTCCTCTCTGTACTTTTCGCAGATCTCCTTTTCCTTCTTCCGGTCGATCCGCGTATGGCTGATCAGCTTGTGCAGGGAAGCGAGGGTCATGTTCGTGCGGACATCGGCGTCCAGGATGACGCCGTCGCCCTTGCGATCCTCAGACACATAGAAGATGCCCTTTTCGATCGCGTCATGCGGATCGCTGATCTTCACCGGCTGTCCCTTCAGGATGATCTCGCCCGACTCGTGGCCGTACACACCGTAGATCGTCTTGGCCAGTTCCGTGCGCCCCGCGCCCGCAAGTCCCGCGACGCCGAGGATCTGCCCGGCCCGCAGCCTGAAGGAGGCGTTTTTCACAAACTTGTTCGTCAGGCCCTTCACCTCGAGGAGAACATCCCCGTCCGGATCGCCCTCCACATAGGGGAACTGATCCGTCAGCTCGCGGCCGACCATCATGTTCACGAGGGAGTCATTCGTCAGATCCGACACCATCACCTCGTCGATCCGCTCGCCGTCGCGGAAAACCGTGGCTCTCTCGCAGATCTCAAAGACCTCTTTCAGCCTGTGGGTGATGTAGATGATCCCCTTCTTTTTCTGTTTCAGCTCCCGGACGATGGCGAAAAGGCTCTCCACCTCCTCGTCCGGCAGCGCGCCCGTCGGCTCATCCATGACGATGATCTTCGCCTCCAGGGAGAGGGCTTTCGCGATCTCCACCATCTGCTGCATCGCGATGGAAAGGCCGTAGACCTCGCGGTTGGGATCCAGGTCAACGTTGATCTGATCCAGCAGCCGCTTCGTCTCGTTGATCATCGCCTGCTTGTCGAGCCTGCCGCCCGCGCCCTTGATTTCTCTGCCCAGAAAGACATTTTCATAGATCTTCATGTGGGGGATCAGGTTCAGCTCCTGATGGATAATGGAAATGCCATCCTCCGCGGCAGCGCGTGCATTCGCATATTCCACCTGCCTGCCGTCAAAGGTGACCGTGCCGGTATCCCGCTTATAGATCCCGGTCAGCACCTTCATCAGCGTGCTCTTGCCGGCGCCGTTCTCGCCCAGAAGGGCCATTGCCTCGCCCTCATAAACATTCAGGCTGACATCCTTAAGCGCCTGCACGCCGGGAAAGGACTTGCTGATCCCTTCCATCTTCAGAATTAACTCACCCATCCGCTCACCTCTTTCTGTCAGGCAAAGTGAAAATTGGTCATCATTCTGGTCATCATCCTGCTGTTGACCAAATTATTTAACTGTTTTAGTCAATCGTTTGACCAACTGTTCAAAAAAAAGCGCTGCCG
>CAMOKZ010000162.1 GCA_946618155.1 uncultured Lachnospiraceae bacterium
GCGGCCCAGGAGACCTGGGTGGATCCGAACGCCCAGGGCGACGTCTATATCGTCGACCCGCCGGAGCCGTGATGAAGGCGGGAAGGCTGAGCGAAGCGGCGGAGCAGCGGAGCCTCCTTCGGCCCTTCGGCGCCATGGCGCCGGATGACGGCCGGGTGAGGGAAGCGCTCTGCGCTGAGACCGGTACGGCTTTTCTGCCGCCGGCGTGGATGCTCCTTGCGGAGTGCGCGCAGCGGATGATCGCGGCAGGGGCGCGGGAGACCGAAGCCACCCTGCAGATCATGTGGCCTGCAGGCCGGCCGGAGGAGGAACTGAAGGAAATGACCCTGCGCGCGGCGGCTTTCTGCAGCGCGCAGGAAGTAAACATGCGCGGTATCTGTGCCGGCGCGGCAAAAGGAGCGTATCTGCCCTCGGTCTCTGTAGTCATGGAGGGCCGGAGGGAAGGCGGAGCCGCCAAAGCCCGTCCGGGCGATGACCTGGTCATCGCGGGCAGGGCAGGCCTTGCGGGCGGCGCCATTCTTGCCGCGGACGGCAGGGAAGAACTGGCAGGCGTATTTGCGCTGTCCTTTACCGAACGCGCGGCCGGGGCGGCAGGAGAAGACTGCGGCACGGCGCTGGTGCGGGAAGCGGTACGGGAAGCGGCCGGTTTTGGCATGAGCCTTGCGGTGAGCGGCGGCCAGGGCGGCGTCTTCGGTGCCCTGCGGGAGCTGGGACTTAAGTCGGACCTTGGCTTTGCGGCAGACCTGACGGCCATCCCCGTCGCGCAGGAAACCATCGAGATCTGCGAGCATTACGGCGCCGATCCCTACCGGCTGTACAGTCCGGGCATGGTGATCATCTGCGCGTCTGACGGAGCGGGCCTTGCGGCGCGCCTCGGGCAGGCGGGCATACCGGCGGCGCGCATTGGTGGGCTCAGGCCGGGGAAGGACAGGATCCTGCAGAACGGCCAGGAAACGCGGTGGCTGGAAAAACGGCAGCAGGACGCGCTCTGGGCGTTCTGGGAAGAGAGAGAGGAAAACAGGACATGAGAGATAAGATTCTGACATTTCTGGAGAGGAACAGCAAGGTGGATCCTGCCGAGCTCGCGGTGCTTCTGGGGTCCAGCGAGGAAGTGATCGCCCGCGAGATCCGCAAGATGGAAGAGGAGCAGGTGATCTGCGGCTACCATACGCTGATCGACTGGGACAAGACCGACGTGGACAAGACCACCGCCCTGATCGAGGTGCGGGTGACCCCGCAGAGGGGACAGGGCTTCGAGAGCATTGCGGAGCGCATCTATAACTATCCGGAGGTGCAGTCGGTCTACCTGATCTCCGGCGCCTATGATCTTCTTGTTATCCTCGAGGGCAAGACCCTGCGCGAGGTGGCGGGATTTGTCTCCGACAAGCTGTCCACCCTCGATACCGTGATCAGCACGGCAACCCACTTCATCCTGAAGAAGTATAAGGATGACGGAATCATCATGTCGAAAAAGAATAAAGACGAAAGGATGCCGGTGACGCCTTGAGAAACTGGATCGCGGATAAGACCCGGGCTCTTCAGCCCTCGGGCATCAGAAAATTCTTTGATATTGTCAGCGAGATGACCGATGTCGTCTCCCTTGGCGTGGGCGAGCCGGACTTCGACACCCCCTGGGCGGTGCGGGACGAGGGCATCTACTCCCTGGAGCGCGGGCGCACCTTCTATACGTCCAACGCGGGCCTGAAGCCGCTGCGCGAGGAGATCTGCCGCTACCTGAAGCGCAGGTTCTCCGTATCCTATGAACCGATGAAGGAGACCCTGGTGACGGTGGGCGGCAGCGAGGCGATCGACCTGGCCTTCCGGGCGGTCCTCAATCCGGGCGATGAGGTCATCATCCCGGAGCCCTGCTACGTCTCCTACAAGCCCTGCGCCATCCTGGCGGACGGCGTGCCGGTGACCATCGACCTGAAGGCAGAGAACCAGTTCCGCCTGACGGCCGCCGAGCTTGAGGAAGCCATCACCGAGCGGACCAAGATCCTGGTGCTGCCCTTCCCGAACAACCCGACCGGGGCCGTGATGGAGAAGGAAGACCTGGAAGCCATCGCGAAGATCGTGATCGAGAAGGATATCCTGGTGGTGAGCGACGAGATCTACGCCGAGCTTACCTACACCGGGAAGAACCACATCTCGATCGCATCCCTGCCGGGCATGCGCGAGCGCACCATCCTGATCAACGGCTTCTCCAAATCCCATGCGATGACCGGCTGGCGTCTCGGCTACTGCTGCGGCCCTGCCCCGATCATCAAGGAAATGACGAAGATCCATCAGTTCGCGATCATGTGCGCGCCGACCAACAGCCAGTACGCCGGTGTGACCGCCCTGCGGGACGGGGACGGCGAGGTGGAGAAGATGCGCACCGCGTATAACCAGCGCAGGCGCTTCCTCCTGCACGCCTTCGAACAGATGGGGCTGCCGTGCTTCGAGCCCTTCGGCGCCTTTTATGTTTTCCCGTGCATCAAGGAATTCGGCATGACGAGCGATGAGTTCGCCACCAGGCTCCTGCAGGAGGAGAAGGTGGCGGTCGTGCCGGGGACGGCCTTCGGCGACAGCGGTGAGGGCTTTATCCGCATCTCCTACGCCTATTCCATCGACGACCTGAAGATCGCCCTCGAGCGGCTCAGCCGCTTCGTGAGCGCGCTGCGGAAAAGGTAAGCGGACGGGATGGAACTGAACGTTGTACTTCTCGAACCGGAGATCGCCGCAAATACGGGGAATATCGGGCGGACCTGCGCCGCGACGGGCGCGAGGCTCCACCTGATCGAACCGCTGGGCTTTCACCTGACCGCGCGGGAATTAAAGCGCGCCGGCATGGACTACTGGGACAGCCTGGATGTGACGCGCTACTCCACCTGGGAGGATTTCCTGGCGCGCAATCCGGGCGCCGCTCTCTTTTTCCTGACGACCAAGGCGAGGCGGGACTACACGCAGATGCAGTATACGCCGGGATGCTACCTGGTCTTCGGCAAGGAGAGCGCGGGTATCCCGGAGGAGATCCTGGTCGGGGCACCGGAGCGGTGCGCCCGCATTCCCATGGTGGACGGGGCGAGGTCCTTAAATCTGGGCAATTCCGCCGCCATCGTCATGTACGAGGCGCTGCGGCAGAACAGATTTGACGGGCTCTCCCTGCAGGGCGACCTGCACCGTCTTTCCTGGGACTAAGCCCGGCGTCAGGCGGAAATTGCGATTGAACACGGAGCAGCCAGATGAGATTACCGGAAGAATTCACAGAGCGGATGCAGCGTATTCTCGGTGACGAGTACGCTGCATTTTTGGATAGTTATACTGCGCCGAGGCGCTACGGCCTGCGCGTGAACCCCTTAAAGACCGGGGCGGCAGAGCTTGCCGCCTCTGTTCCCTTTGCCCTGGACCCCGTTCCCTGGGTAAAAAACGGGTTCTTTTATGACGGCGCCGCGCAGCCGGCGAGGCACCCCTACTATGCGGCCGGTCTTTACTACCTGCAGGAGCCGAGCGCGATGACGCCGGCCTCCATCCTGCCGGTCGAGCCGGGCGACAGAGTCCTCGATCTTTGCGCCGCGCCAGGGGGAAAGGCCACCGCCCTGGGGGCAGCCCTCGGGGGAACGGGCCTTCTGGTGGCGAACGATATCAGTGCTTCCCGCTGCAGGGCCCTGCTGAAAAACCTTGAGCTCTTCGGCATCGGCAGCATGCTGGTGACCAGCGCGGTGCCGGCAAAGCTTGCCCCGCAGCTGCCGGACTTTTTTGACAAGATCCTCCTGGACGCCCCCTGCTCGGGGGAGGGCATGTTCCGCAAGGACGAGGCCGTCATCCGCGCCTGGAGCCCGGAAAAGCCCGCCCAGTGCGCGGCGGTGCAGAAGGACCTCGTGCTGCTGGCGGCGGATATGCTGCGGCCGGGCGGCACCATGGTCTACTCCACCTGCACCTTTGCGCCGGAGGAGAACGAGGAGGTCATCCGTCACCTGCTGGCGGAGCGGCCGGGGATGGAGCTTGTCCCCATTGAAAAACAGGATGGCTTTGCCCCGGGACTCGGGGAAGACATGGAAGGCTGCGTGCGCCTCTGGCCGCACCGGATCGCCGGCGAGGGGCATTTTATTGCGATGCTGCGAAAGCGCGGCGGGTATGCGGCGGCGCAGGAACAGGCGCTGTATGCCGGCAGCCAGAGCGGCAGCGCAGTGACCCTGAATGCCGAAGGCAGGAAAGGGAAGAAACGCCTTGCCGGAAAGGGCGGCCCGCGGGGAAACGCGAAGGAAGCCGGCGCGCGCGGAGAGAATCCGGATATGATCGGCAGCGCCCGCGGGTTCCTGGAAAAGCTTGGCGCCGGGAAAGAGACTCCCCTCGGACGCCTTCTGGAGGAGGGGGAGATGGCCGTGCAGGGCACGATGGTCTATCTGCGGCCGCGCAGTCTCCCGGTCCTTTCGGGCGTCAGCACGGTGCGTGCAGGACTTCTCCTCGGGGAGAGCAGGAAAGGGCGGTTCGAGCCCTCCCAGGCCCTCGCGATGAGCATTCCCGCCGGGACCTGGCCGGATAGGGTGGAGCTTGATCCCGAAGATATCCGCGTGACGAAATACCTGAAGGGGGAGACCCTGGAAGTGGATGAGGCAGAGCTTACCGGCGCGGCCGATGGCTGGCAGCTGGTCTGCGCGGGCGGACACGCCCTGGGCTGGGGACGGCTGGTCCGCGGGCTGCTGAAGAACAAATATCTGCCGGGCTGGCGTCTGCCCGGCT
>CAMOKZ010000163.1 GCA_946618155.1 uncultured Lachnospiraceae bacterium
CGGTCCGTCTGCGCCTCGGAGAGCGGATAGGTGCCCTCCTGCTCGATCGGGTTCTGGGTCGCGATGACAATGAAAATATCCTCCGGCATGCGGTAGGTCACGCCGCCGATGGTCACCTGGCGCTCCTGCATCGCCTCCAGCATGGCACTCTGCGTCTTGGCGCTGGAGCGGTTCACCTCGTCGAGGAGGACGAAGTTCGCGAAGACCGGTCCGAAGATCGTTTCAAACTTGCCCGTCTCCTGGTGATAGATCTGCGTGCCGATGATATCGCTGGGCAGCAGGTCGGGCGTGCACTGGATGCGGGAGAATTTCCCGGCCACTGCGTCGGAAATGGCTTTCGCCGCGGTGGTCTTGGCCAGACCCGGAACCGACTCGATCAGGATATGGCCGTCCGCGATGATCGCGGCGATCAGCGCCGTGCGCAGTCCCTCCTGCCCCACAACTTTTCTGGAATAGTATTCGGTCAGGCGCGCGATCACGTCCTGCGCATAGGAAAACTCTTCATCGGAGATCGCCTGCACGGCTTCGCTGTTTTCAAACTTAGACAGATCACTCATTTTTTACTCGCTTCCTCAGCTTATGCTGCTGGCCGGAAGTCCCGCGCGCACCTCCGCGCCGAGGACGACTTCCTCAATATTCGAAATGTGGTTGACGATTCTGGACAGACTGTTAAGCGATTCCACGAAGGTAAGGCCCTGGTCGAAGCTGCAGGCGTTCCTGCGCATTCTGTCCATATGGTTCGACTGGGCCTCGCCGGTAAGCCGGATGACCCTTCTCGATCCCTTCTGCATCGCGGACCAGTGCTCCAGCGTGACCTCCCGCTTTGAGAAGCGCTCGCAGGCAGCCTCGAGAAGCCTCAGGTCCTCGTCCAGAATGCCCTGAAGTTCTGCCTTTGCATCGTCCGAATAGACCAGCTTCTGGTCGACGTTGCGCTCGTTCTGCACGAGGAGCTTGATGCAGTGATCGCCGATCTGCTCCAGGTCATTGATCGCGTGATAGACGCAGCTTAAGTACTCGGCGACCTCCGCCGGCATCTCGATACCGGACACCTTGCTCAGGTACTCTGTGATCTCTCCTGCAAGGTAATCGATGACTTCCTCGTCATCACGGATCTTCTGCGCCTTCTCAATGGAATGATTGACCAGCCCCTCGCCGGCGTCCAGCAGGTTGCCGCGCACCAGGTCGGCCATACGGTCGACCTCACGGCCGACCTGCAGCGTAAGGACGGCAGGGGAGCCGATCATGTTCTTGTCGATATATTTCAGGCGAAGCGCGCTCTCGTGCTCCTGCACCGGAATCAGGCGGTAGGTCAGCTTAACCACGTAGTTGACCAGCGGAAGCAGGATAAGGCCGGTCACGACCTTGAACAGGATGTGGAAGGCCGAGACCTGGAAGGCCGGCGCCGCGATCAGCCGCTCTATGGTAGCGGTCAGCGGCGTCAGTATGGTCAGCGGGATAAAGATAATGGCGCCGGCCACGTTGAACAGCAGATAGATGAGCGCCGCGCGCTGCGCATTGTGTCTGGCCTTGAACGCGGAAAGAATGGGCGGCGTCGAGGAACCCACGTTGATGCCGCAGACCAGGTATGCGCCGAAGGCCAGGGGCATCAGCCCCTGCATGGCCAGCGCCTGGATAATACCGACGGCAGCCGAGGAGCTCTGCAGGACGGCGCACATGAGAACGCCGATCAGAAAGCCGACCAGCGGGTTGTCCGCCTTGACGATAAAACTCTGGAACGTGGGGGAATCCTTGAGCGGCGACATAGAGCCGCTCATGGTGTGCAGGCCCTGGAACAGCAGGCCGAAGCCCAGAATGACCTGTCCGATGTATTTCGTTCTTTTCCTCTTCGCATAGAGCATCATGATGGCACCGCCGGCAATGCAGACCGGGGCGATCGCGGAAACATCCAGCGCGATCAGGATACTCGTGATCGTGGTACCGATATTGGCGCCGAAGATGACGCCGGTCGCCTGCGCCAGATCCATGATGCCCGCATTAATAAAGCCCATGACCATGACGGTCGTCGCCGAGGACGACTGAATCACCACAGTCACGAGCATGCCGATCAGGAAACCGATCACGGGTCTCCTGGTCAGCTTTTCGAGCAGATCTTTCATTCTGGTGCCGGCGGCCAGCTGCAGTCCCTCTCCCATGTAATGCATACCGAACAGGAACAGGCCAAGTCCGCCAAGCAACGATATGATGCTGCTGATATTCATTTTGCTATTACCCTCCGGGTCAAGTTGTTGATACGCATCAGTTCTATGATACTTTACTGACAGGAAAATCACAACCAGAAATTACATCTGCGCCTCAATGATTGCTGAACACGATCAGCCTGTCCTCCGGCTCCAGGTGCACGCGGATCTGCTCCAGGTCGCCCTTGAAGATCGTCATCTTCTCGTTGGCGGAGACGATGCCCAGGACCACCGACGTGTTCTCCGGATCCTGCCTGACCGCCTCGCGGTACACGGCCCTGACCAGCTCGCCCGCCGTGGACGGGGCGGGAAGCTCGGCGAAGAAATCGCCGACCTGCTTGATGTACAGCTCTTTGCTGAGCTGCTGTCCCTTGTCGTCGTAGGTCAGGATATCATTGTAGAACTCGAACAGCGCGTCCTTTTCGCCGATCTGCATCGTGATCTTGCTGATGAAGCGGTTGCTGATCACGACGTTGTTGACGCTGTAGCTGTGCACGACGTCATAGTTCTTGGGGTTCAGGATCTCGACGATGACGTCGATCCGCTCATCCTGCGCGTCCCCAAGCTTTCTGCGGCGCTCGGTGATGATGTCCTGCACATAGATCAGGTAGGTCAGCGCGCTGGCGTCCAGGTCCTCGGGCGCCACGCTGTCGTCGGAGAGCACCAGGATGCCGGTGTCGCCCTCCTGGTCATCGATGAACGCATTGATCGCGTCGTAGATCTTCTCCCTGTCGTAGAGCTCGGCCGCGATGACCTGGCTGACATAGGGGTTGTCCCGGTAATTGTTCATCCGCTCGAGGCTCTTCTCATCGTCAATGACCGCGATATTCAGGATATCCCTGCCGTCCCTGGCGGGGTTCCACTCATCCCGGAAGCTGTCGAATCCGGCCATCAGGGACGCGGTCTTGCTGTTGTGCCCCAGGATCAGGATGTTGCGGCGCGGCAGCCAGAAATCCGGATTCAGCTTCACGCTGTAATTCTCCGGGGTCTTCTCATGCATGATCTCGACCTCGGACTCCACGTTGGCCATGAAGAAGAAATGCCGGCCGGCCTTGGTGTCCATGGCCGTGAGCGGGATGGCCCGCGAATGGGTCTCCATGTACCCGTAGACGCCGTAGTCGACCTTGTCCTTCGCCTCCATCGCGTAGAATTCCGCCCCGCGGTTGGAGAACAGCTCGCTGTAGACAAGGTTGAGCTCGGGCATGATCGAGAACTGCGCCAGCAGCTGGCCCAGGATGCGGTTCACCTTCATCGGGACGATGTTGCACTTGCCTAGGTTCTCCTTGTGCTCGATGATCTTGCTGACCAGCACCTCGGTCCAGTCGTCCTCCACCTCGACGATGATCTTCTGGTTATCCGCGGAATCCTCTGCCCCCGTGATCTGCGCCACCAGGACCAGGGTCTTGATCGTGTTGGAGTTGCCTCTTCCGCTGTTTTCCCGGTACTGCTCGTTCCCGAACTTGCAGACTTCCCGGGAATGGTCGCGGTTAAGGATGATGACGGTACGCGCCTTCTCCACGGAAATGTCCATCAGTTCCTTTTCCGCGAAGGTATCGCCCTCCCTGACGATCACCACCGGCTTGTGGTAATACCGGTTGCGGCGCATGTAGAGCCAGCGGCCCAGCCTCGTCGCCACGCCGCACTCCGCCAGCAGCAGCGCGTCTTCGCGCTTGATCGTGTCGGAGAGCCGGTTCTCGATCTCCTTTTCCACCTCGGCGCGGCCCGTGGGGACGAGCACGACCACCTGTTCGGCATGCTCCCGGTAGAGCAGTTCGTTGATGATCTCGGAGGCGCGGTTATTCCAGTTGAGGATGACCGTGTGCCCGGAGATCTGCAGGGCGGTATCGCCGGCGTTGGCGTTCTCGATGAATCCGGAAATGATGTTCGTGATGTAACCGATGATCCCGCCGGTGAAGCCGATCATGCCCAGCATGACGATGATCAGGCAGACGATGATCACCGCGACGCCCGCCTCCCCCACGTCGGCGACGACATAAGAAATGCAGCCGGCGTCCAGGATCATGGAGATCGTATAGAAGACCGACGCGGCAAAGCCCCTGTCCGCGACCGAGGACGGCGCGAGCCGGGAAATGATCAGGGCAGAGATCAGCATGAACAGGATATTGAACAGCGTAATGATCAGAAGGATCACGCGGCTCGGATTTTTCGCGATCATGATGCTGAGCCATTCACGCAGGCTTTTTTTCTTCTTCATTTGCAGGCTCCTCCTTCCGGCCGGCGCACATAATACTGCACGGTTACTATGTGAACAGTATACCACAAAAGCCGGCGGGATGGGGGAAAAGAAAAGACGGCAGCCGCCGCGAAACGCAGCTGCTGCCGTCCTGTTCTGTTCTATGCTGTTTTGCTGTGCCGGCCAGGGCCGGCAGCATCCCTGCTGATTACAGCTGCGGGCCTGCAGCGACCAGAGCCTTGCCGGCTTCGTTGGTCTGATACTTCACAAAGTTCTTGATGAAGCGGCCGGCCAGAT
>CAMOKZ010000164.1 GCA_946618155.1 uncultured Lachnospiraceae bacterium
GGGGGCGTCCTCATGATGATACGCCCCGCCCCGGCCACCTTGGCCGGCACCACGTTCATCAGCACGGAGGAGGGGTAGACCGCCTTCCCGCCGGGCACATAGACGCCGACGCGGGCGATGGGGGTCACCTTCTGCCCGAGGATGGTGCCGTCGGGCTGCGCCTCGAACCAGCTGCGCTGCTTCTGTTTTTCATGGAAGGCGCGGATGTTCGCGAGGGCCCTGCGCATCACTTCGATCAGCTCAGGATCCGCCTCGCGGTAGGCCTGGGCGATCTCTTCCTCCGTCACGCGGACGGTCTGCGCATTGATCTCCACGCCGTCAAACTGCCTGGTATAGCCAAAGAGAGCCTCATCTCCCCTTTCGCGCACATCGGCGACGATCTTGGCCACCGCCTCCTCCTGCGCGCCGTAGCTGGCCGGGCTGCGGCGAAGCAGCCGCTCCAGAATATCCTTCTTTGTCTCCTCGGTAAGACGCACCGTTCTCATGCCTGTCTCTGCTCCTTCCTATCTGCCCGCGGCGCTCTCCTGCAGGGCGGCGCCGATCTTTTCCAGCAAAAGCGAGATTCTCGCGTTCTCCATCCGCATGCTCACCGGGTTGACGGCCACCCTCGCGGAGAGGGGGCAGATCTCCTCGAGCACGGCCAGCCCGTTCTCCTTGAGGGTCGATCCGGTCTCGACGATATCCACGATCACCTCCGAGAGCCCGACGATGGGGGCAAGCTCGATGGAGCCGTTCAGCTTGATGATCTCCACGGTCTGGTTCTTCTCGTTATAGAAATAATCCTTGGCGATATTCGGGTATTTCGTCGCGACCCGGATCTGCTCCTGGTGCAGAAGCTTTTCCTTTGCCGCCAGCGGTCCGCAGACGCACATGCGGCAGCGCCCGAAGCCCAGGTCAAGCACCTCGTAGACCTTCCGGCCCTCCTCCATCAGGATGTCGTTCCCGACGATTCCGATGTCCGCGGCGCCGTACTCCACGTAGGTGGGCACATCCGGTCCCTTCGCGAGGAAGAACCGCAGACCCAGCTCTTCATTGGTAAAGATCAGCTTTCTCGAGGCGGGATCCTTCATCTCTTCGCAGAAGATCCCGACCTTCTCCAGCAGCGCCATGGTCTGCCCGGCAAGGCGTCCCTTTGTCAGCGCGATCGTCAGATATCTCATTGTGCACTCTCCTTCGCCCCGCCGGCAATGATGACCTCGCGGTACCTGTCCCTGTTCCGGTCTGCGACCTCAGCGGCGTCCTCATCCGCCCCGAGGGAGCGCATCGCGGCAAAGACTCCGCTTTCCCGCAGCTGCCTTACCTTCGCCACCGCCTCCTCCCGGTCCCCCGGTCCGTAGAGGATGAGGACACGGTCCGGCGCGGCGCTCTCCTGTTCCGCGGCGCCCCCTCTGGCGAGGGCGTTCAGGATAAGGCCGATCACGGAGACAAAGCCGATGGCGGGCGCAGGCTTGCCGAAATGCCCGAGCAGGCCGTCATAGCGGCCGCCCTTGATCACGGCTTCGCCGACTCCGTAGGTATAGCCGCGGAAAATGATGCCGGTGTAGTACATGTACCGGCTCGTCATGCCAAGGTCAAAGGTGACGTGCTTATCCACGCCGTAGAGCTTGAGGATGGAGAGGATCTCCCGCAGGCGCGCGACGGCCTCTGCGGCCTTTGTCCCTTCCGCCAGCCGCTCTGCCTTATCCAGCACCTCCTCGGACCCGACAAGGCCGGGCACGGCTTCCAGGGCAGCGCGAGCGGGGCCTTTTACCCCGAGGCGCTCTAAAAACTGACCCGCACCGAAGGCGTTGCGGTTGACCAGCAGGCGGATGAGCCCTTCGGCGTCCTCCCCCCCGATCCCTGCCGCGTCAAGCAGGCCGGCGATAAAGCGCACGTTGCCGATGCTGATCTGGAAGTCCTTGAGGCCGGCTTCCAGCAGCATCTGGACCGCCATCGCGATCATCTCCGCATCCGCGTCCACGGACCCGTCCCCGATCAGCTCGGCGCCCATCTGCGTGTTTTCCTTCAGCCTGCCCTGGTAGCTGGAGTTATTGACGAAGGTATTGCCCGCGTAGCAGAGCCGCACCGGCTCCGTCTCATCCGCGAAGTATTTGGAGACCGCCCTGGCGATCGACGGGGTAAAGTCGGGCCGCAGGACAAGGGTGTTTCCCTCCCGGTCAAAGAAACGGTACAGCTCGGCGGAGGGGATGGTGCCAACCTCCTTGCCGAAAACATCAAAAAACTCCAGGGAAGGCGTCTCGATATCACCGAAACCGTAGGAGCGCATGACGCGGTGCAGTCTTTCCTCCAGCGCCTGCTTTCTCTCGCATTCCTCGTTGTAGATATCGCGCATCCCCTCAGGAGTGTGCAGAAGCCTGTTTTTCATGGGAATTCCTTTGCTTTACTGTGGTAGAGTGTTAAATTACCACGCTATTATACTAATCTTTCCCTCAGCTGTCAACTTGTCCCGCCAGCTCTTCCCTGCGCTCCAGATCCTTCTGCAGGGCGTCCAGGTAGGCGACGAGGAATCCGCGGTTCCGGGTGATGCGAAGGCTCGTGTCGACCTCCTCAAAGCGGAAGCTCTTGCGCCCGCCCGCCTCGGCCCTGTCCCAGAAGGCGCGCATGTGGTCGTAGGGCATGTAGTAGATCTCGTTGCGGTGCGTATAGAAGATGATCAGGAAGGCGATTCCGCCCTGGCGCTCAAATTCCTCCATGAATTTCACCTGGTGCTCGTGAATATTGTGGAGGGCAAAGGTATCCTCATGGCATTCCTTCGCGTCAAAGCAGACGGGAATGCCCTGCACGACGCCGATGTAGTCGACGGTACTCTTCTGGTCAAAATAGGCCAGGGTGATCTGCCGGTTATCCTTGTCGATATTGATCGGCGTGATCGGCGTCGGGATCTTCTGGATCAGGGCCAGGTTCTTCTCCCGGTACATCTCGTTGGTGCGGTTGATCAGCTCCTCCAGCGTGGAGCCGCGCAGCCCTCTAGAATTCCAGGTCGCCATGTAAACCTCCCATCTCTTCCCGCAGGAATGTGACAAAGGGCGCCGGAAGCGGCGCGGTCACGGTCCTGCCGGAAAGCGGTGCCAGCACGCCCTCGCTTTCGGGGAAAACCAGGCGGCGCGAATGGAGCATCTGGCCGCGTATCCCGTACTGCCGGCGAAGATCTGCGTTCAGCCTCTCGTCCCCGTATTTGGGATCCCCCAGCACCGGCAGGCCGATGGAGGAAAGGTGGGCGCGGATCTGGTGGCTTCGCCCGGTGACCAGGTGGACCTCCAGCAGGGTGAACCCGCCCGCGGAATGAATAGGCCTATAGGCGGTCACGATGCGCTGCGCGTCCTTTTCGGGGCTCTGCAGGATCTTCACCTGGTTTTTCTCCTGGTCCTTCAGCAGATAGCCGTCGAGGCGCATCGGCTCCCTGACCTCCCCGCGCACGATGCAGCAGTAATACTTCTTCGCGGTGCGGTCCCTGAACAGGGCAGTCAGGGCCTGCAGCCCGGCGGTCGTCTTTCCTGCCGTCAGCACGCCCGTGGTATTGCGGTCAAGGCGGTTGCACACCCCCGGCCGGAAAACGGCCAGGTCGCGCACCGTCAGCGCCCCTGTGCGCAGCAGGTAGCCGGTGACATATTCCACCATGGAGATATCCTCCGGCTTTGCCTTCTGGGAGAGGATGCCCGCCGGCTTGTCCACGATCAGGACGTTCGCGTCCTCATAGAGGACGTCCAGATGCCGGTAGGGGTAGTCCGTCCCGCCCTGTGCCTTCTCCTGCCCGGCGCCGGATCCGGTACCGCCGAGGCGCTCCAGGGTCTCCTCCGAAAAGTACAGCCGGATCACATCCTGGTCTTTGAGCTTTTCCGACCCGTCCGCCTTCTTCCCGTTCAGGGTGATGTTCTTTTTCCGGAGCATCCGGTAGAGGAAGCTCTTCGGGGCGTCCTTTAAGATCCTGCCGAGAAACCGGTCCAGACGCTGCCCGGCCTCCAGCGAAGTGACAAATACTTCTCTCATATTTCCCCCGTCAGATCGAGATCGCCATGATCAGGTGCAGGATGATCTCCTCCCGGGAAAGCTCCGGGTAGCGCTCATCCGGCGTAAAGGCGATGCCTTCTCTGTATTTTTCCGGATCCTTTGCCAGCATGCGGATCCGTTCACGGTACTTTTCCTTGTCCCGGAAGATCTTCACCCTGACGCCGAACACATCGTTAGTGGAAAGGATCTTCACGATATGCTTCTCCATAAAGGGAAGGTCCGCCTTCTTGTCGGCGCTGTATGCGGCGACTTCATTGCCGCAGATCACCACGGCGTCCAGCGCAGCCCTGCCCTCGTAGGCGGTCACAGCCAGCTCATAGCCGCGGACCAGTTCTCCCGCCTCTTTTTCCGTCATCTCCACGACCTGCGGATCCGCGTCCTTCTGCAGGAGCACCATGATCCAGCTGACCGCGAACCTGGCCGCGGGAAGGACGCCCACGATGGCGACCACCGTCAGGATGTTGTTCCTCGTCCCGTTCCAGATGATGCCGGAGAAATAGATCACCAGGGGGATGGCAAACATCAGCGCCGTGATCAGTCCCCGCTTTACCTTCTCATAGCGGAAATAGCCCGCCTTTCCTTTTTCCGTCTTTTTCATCTTTTCTGCTCTCCGAATCGTCCGCCTCTGCCGCGCTCCTTTGCGGCCGGCCTGCCGCCGTGCCTGGCCGG
>CAMOKZ010000165.1 GCA_946618155.1 uncultured Lachnospiraceae bacterium
GCCTCCATGAACGCGACCAGTTTCTCCACGCCTTCGCGCGGCATCGCGTTGTAAATGCTCGCCCGCATTCCGCCGACGCTGCGATGACCTTTGAGGTTCACGAAGCCTGCCGCGGTGGCAGCCTTGACGAAAGCGGCGTCCTTCTCGGCGTCGCCCGTCACGAAGGGCACGTTCATCAGGGAGCGGTCCTCGGGCCGCACCGTGCCGGTGAAGAGCTTGCTCCGGTCAAGGAAATCATAGAGGATCTTCGCCTTCTCCTCGTTGCGGCGCTTCATCTCCTCCAGACCGCCCATGTTCTGCAGCCACTTGAACACCTTGCCGCACATGTAGATGCAGTAGCAGTTCGGCGTATTGTAGAGAGACTTCGCGTCAGCGTGAGTCTTGTATTTCATCATCGTGGGCGTGCCCGGAAGCACGTCGTCGGTGATCAGGTCGTCGCGGACGATGGCGATGACCATGCCGGCCGGGCCGATGTTCTTCTGCACGCCGCCGTAGAGCAGGGCGTACTTCGTCACATCCACCGGTTCGGACAGGAAGCAGGAGGAAACGTCAGCCACCAGGTCTTTGCCCTTGGTGTTGGGCAGGGTGTGGAACTTGGTTCCGTAGATGGTATTGTTCTCGCAGATGTATACATAGTCGGCGTCCGGGCTGATCGGCAGATCGGAGCAGTCCGGGATGTAGCTGAAGGTCTTGTCTTCGCTGGTGGCGATCTTGTTCGCCTTGCCGAAGATCTGCGCCTCGGCGTAGGCCTTCTTCGCCCACTGGCCGGTCACGATGTAGTCCGCGACCCGGTTCTTCATCAGGTTCATCGGGATCATCGAGAACTGCAGATGCGCACCGCCCTGCAGGAAAAGCACGCGATAGTTGTCCGGAATGTTCATCAGGCTGCGCAGGTCGGCCTCCGCCTCATCGATGATCGCCTGGAAGGCGGCCGAGCGGTGGCTCATTTCCATTACAGACATCCCGGTTCCGCGGTAATCCAGCATCTCATCGGCTGCCTCGCGCAGTACTTCCTCGGGGAGAACGGCGGGACCCGCCGAAAAATTGTATACTCTGCTCATTTTTTATTACCTCCTCATTGGTGCCTAAACTGTCTCACTGCTGACACTGCTGCCATCAGGCCGCACGATTATTTCACATCGTCCTGATCGAACACCTCGCTGATCGGCTGACCTGCGGGCACCATCGGGAAGACCTTGTCGTCCTGATCGATGATGCAGTCGATCACAAAGGGGCCGTCTGCCGCCATCGCCTTCTCCAGCGCCGGGGCAAAGTCCTCTTTCTTCTCTACGCGGACGCCCTGTGCGCCCAGCGCCTCCGCCACCTTCACGTAGTCCACGCTGTCCTTCAGGACCGTGTGGGCGTAGCGCTGCTCGTAGAACAGGGTCTGCCACTGGCGGACCATGCCGAGCACGTGGTTGTTTACGATCACTTCAATGACCGGGATGCCTGCGCGGGCAGCGGTCGCCAGCTCGTTCAGGTTCATCCGGAAGCAGCCGTCGCCGGCCACGTTGATCACGGTCTTGTCCGGGCGTCCGGTCTTCGCGCCGATGGCGGCGCCGAGGCCGTAGCCCATCGTGCCGAGGCCGCCGGACGTCAGCAGCTGATGCGGCTCGCGGTAGGCAAAGTACTGCGCCGCCCACATCTGGTGCTGGCCGACTTCGGTGACGATCAGCGCGTCTCCGCCGGTCACCCGGTAGATCTCCTCCATCAGGAAGGGACCGGAGAGGCGGGAAGAGTCATACTTGAGCGGATAGGTCTTTTTCAGCTCCTCCACATGGGCGAGCCACTCATCATGCTCCTGCTGCTCGATCAGGGGCGTCAGTGCGGCGAGTACCTTTGCCGCGTCGCCGATGATGCTGCAGTCGACGATGATGTTCTTGTTGATCTCAGCGGGATCCACATCGATCTGGATGATCTTCGCCCGCTTCGCGAACTGCTTCGGATTGCCGGTCACGCGGTCCGAGAACCTCGCGCCGACCGTGATCAGAAGGTCGCATCCGGACACGCCGAGGTTGGCGGCCTTCGTCCCGTGCATGCCCAGCATGCCGCAGTAGCGCGGATCGCGTCCGTCAAAGGCGCCCTTACCCATCAGGCTGTCCGTGACCGGCGCCTGCACGCGGTCGACAAAGGCGCGCAGCTGCTCCTGGGCGTTCGAGATGACGGCGCCGCCGCCCACGAACACGAAGGGCTTTTTCGAGCGGCGGATCATCCGGACCGCCTGGTCCAGATCCTCCCCGCGGATATGCACGCTGTCGGGCACGATCGGCTCCGGCACCTTGTATTCATAGTCCGCCATATCGGCGGTCGCGTTTTTCGTGATGTCGATCAGGACCGGGCCGGGCCTGCCGCTCGCGGCGATCCTGAAGGCGCGGCGGACCGTCTCCGCCAGCGTGTCGGCCTCTTTCACGATAAAGTTGTGCTTGGTGATCGGCATGGTCACGCCTGTAATGTCGATCTCCTGGAAGCTGTCCTTGCCCAGCAGAGACGTGCCGACATTGCAGGTGATCGCGACCATCGGCACCGAATCCATGTAGGCGGTGGCGATGCCGGTGACCAGGTTGGTCGCGCCGGGACCGGAGGTCGCCAGGCAGACGCCTACCTTCCCCGTTGCCCTCGCGTACCCGTCGGCCGCGTGCGCCGCGCCCTGCTCATGGGAGGTCAGGATGTGCCGGATCTCACCGCTGTGCTTGTAAAGTTCGTCGTACACATTCAGGATGGCACCGCCCGGATAGCCGAACACGGTATCGACGCCCTGTTCCTTAAGGCACTCGATCAGTATCTGTGAACCGTTCAGTTTCATGCGTTCATTCCTCTCTATGGCCGCAGACTGCAGCCTCGCTCCTTATTCCTTCTCTGCGGTGCCCGGGATCTCCAGCACTGCGCCGCGGTTTCCGCTGGTCACCTGGGCGGCGTACCTGGCAAGGTAGCCCGTGGTGATCTTCGGGGTGCGCGGTTTCCAGGCCGCGCGGCGCCTGGCCAGCTCTTCATCGCTGACGGCAAGCTCCAGCTTGTGGGCCGGGATATCGATCCGGATGGTGTCGCCCTCCTCAACGAGTGCGATGGGGCCGCCGACCGCCGCTTCCGGAGATACATGTCCGATGGAAGCGCCGCGGGACGCGCCGGAGAACCGGCCGTCCGTGATCAGGGCAACCGAGCTGCCAAGTCCCATGCCCGCGATCGCGGAGGTGGGATTTAGCATTTCGCGCATGCCCGGGCCGCCCTTGGGGCCTTCGTAGCGGATCACAACAACATCGCCCGGGACGATCTTTCCGCCCAGGATGGCCTCGATGGCGTCCTCCTCGCAGTCAAAGACGCGGGCGGGGCCTTCGTGCACCATCATTTCCGGCACGACAGCGGAGCGCTTGACGATACCGGAATCCGGGGCGAGATTGCCCTTGAGGGCAGCCAGGCCGCCGGTCGGGCTGTAGGGATTCTCGAGGGGACGAATGACCTCGGGATCGAGGTTCTTCGCGTCCGCGATGTTCTCTCCCACAGTCTTCCCGGTCACGGTCATGCAGTCGAGGTTCAGAAGGTTCTTCTTCGTCAGCTCCTTCATCACGGCGTAGACGCCGCCCGCCTCATTGAGGTCCTCCATGTAGGTGGGACCCGCCGGCGCCAGGTGGCACAGGTTCGGCGTGCGCTCGCTCACCTCGTTGGCGATGTCGACATTCAGCTCGACCCCCGCCTCGTGGGCGATGGCCGGCAGATGCAGCATGCTGTTGGTGGAGCAGCCCAGGGCCATATCCACGGTCAGCGCGTTCATGAAGGCCTTTTCGGTCATGATGTCGCTCGGGCGGATATTCTGCTCGAGGAGCTTCATCACCTGCATGCCCGCCTCCTTGGCCAGGCGCAGACGGTCGGAGTAGACCGCCGGGATGGTGCCGTTTCCGCGAAGGCCCATGCCCAGCGCCTCAGTCAGGCAGTTCATGCTGTTCGCGGTGTACATGCCGGAGCAGGAACCGCAGGTGGGACACACATGCATCTCAAAATCTTCCATCTGCTCATCCGTCAGCTTGCCCGCGGTGTACTCGCCCACCGCCTCGAACATCGAGGAGAGGCTGCGCTTTCTTCCGCCGACATGGCCGGCCAGCATGGGGCCGCCGGAGACAAAGATCGTCGGGACGTTGATGCGGGCCGCCGCCATCAGCAGGCCCGGAACATTTTTATCACAATTCGGGATCATGACAAGAGCGTCAAACTGATGCGCCTTCGCCATACATTCAGTCGAATCCGCGATCAGGTCGCGCGTGACCAGAGAATACTTCATGCCCTCGTGGCCCATGGCAATACCGTCGCAGACCGCGATCGCCGGGAAGACCCTGGGAACGCCGCCGGCCATGGCAACGCCCATTCTGACCGCTTCCGTGATCTTATCCAGGTTCATATGGCCCGGAACGATCTCATTATAAGAACTGACAATACCGATCAGCGGACGCCTGAGCTCTTCCTTCGTGAAGCCCAGCGCGCCGAACAGCGACCTGTGAGGTGCCTGCTGAATGCCCTTTTTAACCGCATCACTCTTCATAAACGTGATCTCCTTTCCAACATGCTTTAAAACGTTAAAGTATATATTAGTTTATTTTTCCTGATATTTCAACCCACAAAGGGGAAAATGTGCTATACTGGCGTTACCATTCACGG
>CAMOKZ010000166.1 GCA_946618155.1 uncultured Lachnospiraceae bacterium
TCCGCCTCCTGCGCGGAAAAGGAAAAAATCAGATACATCAGGAAAATAGCCGGCAGAAACGAAAGCGGCTTCAGGAAAGTTCTTAATCTCAAACCATCACCTCCATTGCCCGTATCTTACCATTCATTCCCCTGCAAGTCCAGTCAGCAGCGAAGATCTTCAGAATCTCCATGGTTTTCGTTCCTTCTATATTAAGAAACCGCGGCACGTTTTTCGCGCCGCGGCTTCCAAAGCTATTCGTATTCTTTACTCGGCATCGGGATCGTCGTCGGATTCTTCTGTGAATTCGTCCTCTTCTCCCTCAGCAAATTCATCTTCCTCGAAGACTTCCTCATCATCTTCAAAGAGCGCTTCTTCGCTCTCGGGCTGCACGAGGGTCTCCTGCTGCTCATCCGTTTCGGAGATGATCACGGTCTCGTCCGCCTCTTCTCCGCCTTCCGTCTGCTCGGTCAGCAGCTCCTCCGGAATGACGTCGTCCGCCTCGATGCGCACGTTGCGGTAGCGCTTCAGGCCTGTGCCGGCCGGGATCAGCTTACCGATGATGACGTTCTCCTTCAGACCGATCAGCGGATCGACCTTGCCCTTGATGGCGGCTTCGGTCAGGACCTTGGTGGTCTCCTGGAAGGAAGCGGCCGACAGGAAGGAGTTCGTTGCCAGGGAGGCTTTCGTGATACCCAGCATGATGCGCGTGCCGGACGCCGGCTCTTTGCCCTGGGCGGTGATCACCTTGTTGATGTCTTCCATCTCAAGGTAGTCGACCAGCGTGCCGGGCAGCAGATCGGTGTCGCCGCTCTCTTCGATCCGGACCTTCTTGAGCATCTGCCGGACGAGCACTTCGATGTGCTTGTCGGAGATCTCCACGCCCTGCAGTCTGTATACACGCTGCACTTCACGCAGCATGTAGTCCTGCGCGGCTTCGATGCCCTTGATCTTCAGGATGTCATGCGGGTTGACGCTTCCGTTGGTCAGCTCGTCGCCGGCCTGCAGGATTTCGCCGTCCATGACCTTGATCGTGGATCCGTAGGGGATCAGATAGGTCTTGGAGGAACCGTCCTCCGGATTGGTCACGACGATCTCGCGTTTCTTCTTGGTATCCCTGATCTCGACAACACCCGGGATCTCGGTGATGATGGCAAGACCCTTCGGCTTACGCGCCTCGAACAGCTCCTCGACACGGGGAAGACCCTGTGTGATATCGCCGCCGGCAACGCCGCCGGTATGGAAGGTACGCATGGTCAGCTGTGTGCCGGGCTCACCGATGGACTGTGCCGCGATGATACCGACGGACTCACCTACCTGCACCGGCTCGCCGGTCGCCATGTTGGAACCATAGCACTTCGCGCAGATGCCGATACGGGAATGGCAGGTCAGGATGCTGCGGATGCGGATCTTCGGTGCCTTCGTCTCGCTGATGACGCGGCCGTTCCCGTCCACGCCGTCCTTCATCACACGCTCCGCGCGGGCGCGGGTGATCATGTGGTTGGCCTTGACGATGACTTCGCCGTTTCTGTCGTAGATCGTATCTGCCGCATAACGGCCGGTGATACGCTCCTGCAGACCCTCGATGATCTCCTTGCCGTCGCTGAACTCGTGCACGTACATGCCCGGGATGACGTCCTCACCCTCGCAGCAGTCGACTTCGCGGATGATCAGCTCCTGGGATACGTCGACCATTCGTCTGGTCAGGTAACCGGAGTCAGCGGTACGCAGAGCCGTGTCGGACAGACCCTTGCGGGCGCCGTGTGCCGACATGAAGTATTCCAGAACGTCCAGACCTTCACGGAAGTTGGACTTGATCGGCAGCTCGATCGTATGACCGGTGGTATCCTGCATCAGTCCGCGCATGCCGGCCAGCTGTTTGATCTGCTTGTCGGAACCACGGGCGCCGGAGTCGGCCATCATGAAGATGTTGTTGTATTTGTCAAGGCCGTCGAGCAGAGCTTTGGTCAGCTTCTCGTCAGTCACCTTCCAGGTGTCCACGACCTCTTTGTAACGCTCTTCCTCGGAGATGAGGCCGCGCTTGAAGTTGCGGCCGATCTTCTCGACCGTATCCTGCGCTTCCTGGATCATCTGCGGCTTCTGCGGCGGCACCGTCATATCGGAGATGGAAACCGTCATGGCAGCCTGGGTGGAATAGTGATATCCCATGGCCTTGATGAAGTCGAGCACTTCCGCGGTGCGGGTCGCGCCGTGGGTGTTGATGACCTTCTCGAGGATCTTCTTCAGCTGCTTCTTGCCGACCAGGAAATCCACCTCAAGGGCGAACTCGTTGGCCGGATCGGTCCTGTCTACAAAGCCGAGATCCTGCGGCAGGATCTCATTGAAGATGAATCTGCCGAGGGTGGACTCGACGATGCCGGAACGGATCGTGCCGTCGGGCATCTTCTTCTCCACACGCACCTTGATGCGGCTCTGGTAGGTCAGCGCCTTGTTCTCGTAAGCGAGGATCGCCTCGTTCACGCTCTTGAAGATGCTGCCTTCGCCCTTCGCGCCGGGGCGCTCCTGGGTCAGGTAGTAGATGCCAAGGACCATATCCTGCGACGGAACGGCAACGGGGCCGCCGTCGGAGGGCTTAAGCAGGTTGTTCGGCGAGAGCAGCAGGAATCTGCACTCTGCCTGCGCTTCCACGGAAAGCGGAAGGTGAACGGCCATCTGGTCGCCGTCGAAGTCGGCGTTGAAGGCGGTACACACCAGCGGATGCAGCTTGATCGCCTTACCTTCGACCAGGATGGGCTCGAAGGCCTGGATACCCAGACGATGCAGTGTGGGGGCGCGGTTCAGCATGACCGGATGCTCCTTGATGACCTCCTCGAGGACATCCCAGACTTCCGGCTGCAGGCGCTCGACCATCTTCTTCGCGTTCTTGATGTTGTGGGAGGTGCCGTTCTGGACAAGCTCCTTCATGACGAAGGGCTTGAACAGCTCGATGGCCATCTCCTTGGGCAGACCGCACTGATAGATCTTCAGCTCGGGGCCTACCACGATAACGGAACGGCCGGAATAGTCCACGCGCTTGCCCAGCAGGTTCTGACGGAAACGTCCGGACTTACCCTTGAGCATGTCGGAAAGGGACTTGAGCGCGCGGTTGCCGGGACCCGTGACGGGTCTGCCGCGGCGGCCGTTGTCGATCAGCGCGTCAACTGCCTCCTGCAGCATTCTCTTCTCGTTGCGCACGATGATGTCCGGCGCGCCGAGGTCGATCAGCTTTTTCAGGCGGTTGTTGCGGTTGATGATTCTTCTGTACAGATCATTCAGGTCGGAGGTCGCGAAGCGGCCGCCGTCCAGCTGCACCATGGGGCGCAGATCGGGCGGAATGACGGGGATGACCGTCATGACCATCCACTCCGGCTTGTTGCCGGACTCACGGAAGGCTTCCAGCACCTCGAGGCGCTTGATGATGCGGGCTTTCTTCTGCCCGGAGGCCTCTTTCAGCTCCTCTCGCAGCTCGGCGGAATCCTTCTCCAGGTCGATCCGCTCCAGCAGGGTACGGATGGCTTCCGCGCCCATGCCGGCCTTGAAGCTGTCGGCACCGTAATCCTGAACGGCCTTCTGGTACTCGCTCTCGGAAAGGACCTGCTTCTCCATCAGGGGCGTCTCGCCCTTGTCCAGCACGATGTAGCTGGCGAAATAGAGAACCTTCTCCAGCGTCCTCGGGGACAGGTCAAGGATGAGGCCCATTCTCGAGGGGATGCCCTTGAAATACCAGATGTGCGAGACGGGCGCGGCCAGCTCGATGCGGCCCATGCGCTCGCGGCGCACGCTGGACTTGGTCACCTCGACGCCGCAGCGGTCGCAGACGACGCCCTTGTACCTGATCTTTTTGTATTTGCCGCAGTGGCACTCCCAGTCCTTGCTGGGCCCGAAGATTCGCTCACAGAACAGGCCGTCGCGCTCGGGCTTCAGCGTTCTGTAGTTGATGGTCTCCGGCTTGAGGACCTCTCCGCGGGACCATTCTATGATCTTTTCCGGAGATGCCAGACCGATACGAATGGCATCAAACGTCATCGGCTGATAAGTTTCATTTTTTGTCGTTTCCGGCATGACAGTCCTCCTCTTTGCAATCAATAGTCTTCACTATCCTCATCGAAATCCTGCCCCATCTCTTCTTCAGACTCTTCCCCGTCGCCCTGGTCTTCGGAATCGACCAGTTCGCCGTCAGAGAACTCCTGCTTCGTGTATCCGTGCGCCCCGAAGGACTCGCGGCTCTCGAAGCGCCTGTCATCGTCCAGGATATGTCTGATATCGGTATCGCCGTACTCGGAGGTCTCCATGATCTCGACCTCGGTATTGTCGTCGCGCAGGACGCGCACATCCAGACCCAGGGACTGGAGCTCCTTAAGGAGGACCTTGAAGGACTCCGGAATACCCGGTTCGGGGATGTTCTCGCCCTTGATGATCGCCTCGTAGGTCTTGACACGGCCGATCACATCATCGGACTTGACGGTCAGGATCTCCTGCAGCGTGTAGGAGGCACCGTAGGCTTCGAGGGCCCAGACCTCCATCTCGCCGAAGCGCTGTCCGCCGAACTGCGCCTTGCCGCCCAGCGGCTGCTGGGTGACCAGGGAGTACGGGC
>CAMOKZ010000167.1 GCA_946618155.1 uncultured Lachnospiraceae bacterium
ATCTCCCTTAAAGAGCGGCTCCAGGGCACGTACGGTCAGCGAGCCTCCCGCTGCCTTTACCACCTTCGCGGCGCGGCTCCCCTCGTGGTTCGGCCGGTCCATGGTCATCATCTGCGGCCCGTTATGGGTCTTTGCGTACCCGGTGGAAAATCCGCCTCTGCAGTAGAGATCCTGCAGGGTGCGCACGTCCTCCTCGCGCACCGCGTAGCCTTCTCTTCCCTTATCGGCCAGAAGGTCCAGATATTTCCGGTAGACGGCGGTGACGCCGGCGGCGTACTCCGGCCGCTTCATCCTCCCCTCGATCTTGAGGGAGCAGACGCCCGCCTCCAGCATGTCGGGAAGGATCTCCAGCGTGCAGATATCCTTCAGGCTCATCAGATAGCTGGGCTTTTCCCCCTCCGTCCGGTAGGGGAGGCGGCAGGGCTGGGCGCATCTGCCCCGGTTGCCGCTTCGGCCGCCGATCATGCTGCTCATCAGGCACTGGCCCGAGTAACAGTAGCACAGCGCGCCGTGCACGAAGCACTCGATCTCGATCGGGCAGCTCTCGTGGATATGGCGGATCTCGGCGAGGGAAAGCTCCCTCGAGGGCACGATCCGCTCCGCACCCTCCCGGTAGAGGAGCCTCGCGCCGTCAGCCCCGGTCAGGGTCATCTGCGTGCTGGCGTGGACGGGAAGGTGCGGGAATTCCCGGCGGATAAACCGCAGGACGCCCAGATCCTGGACCAGCACAGCGTCCAGCCCGTGGGCATACAGCGGCGCAAGGAAGTCATACAGCTGGCCCTCCAGCTCGTCCCCGCGCAGGAGGGTATTCACCGTCAGGTACAGCTTCGCGCCGTGGAGATGACAGGTGTCGATCGCCTCCATCAGGTCCGCCTCGCCGGCGTTCACCGCGTAGGCCCTGGCGCCGAATTTCGTGCCGCCCATATAGATGGCGTCCGCGCCGGCCGCGAGGGCCGCGCGCATTCCCTCCGGGGATCCGCCCGGAGCCAGAAGTTCAATCATGTGTTTTGCTCCAGTTCATCTCGTCTGAATAGGAAAGCAGCTGCGGCCGAGACAACAGAATCCCCGCGCAGCTGCCTTCACTTGGCATTTTTCGTTTATCCGGTCAGTGACGTCTTCCTCCCCCGCCACCGGACCGCTGGGCGAGCTGCGCCTCGAGGGCGGCGATCTTTTTCTCGTCCTCAGCCTGTTTGTCCCTGAGCGTTTCGATCGTCTTGCCCGCAGTCTCCAGCTCGACCTGCAGGGCGACCAGTTCGCGCTTTACCTCATAGATCTCTTTATCTTTAGCGGCGATCTGCTCTTCAAAGCCTTCCGCCTTCTTTTTCGTTTTAAAATAGTCGTCGGCCACGTTGAGGTCCAGCATGATCGACCGCAGTTCCTGGGAAAGCCTGTGATAGCCCTCCGCCTTTTTGATCTCCGCGATCTTGCTGCTCAGATAGGAGGCGACCCTCTGCAGGTACTCCTCACTCTCATATCCGCTGAGCCGGTAGATTCTACCGTCGATCAGCACCTCCGTCTGGTTTTTCCCGGCCATACCCGTTCCTCCTGCTCTTGTTTCCGCATGGTTCAGTTTTCATTATAAACAAAACCCCGGTAAATGCAACCGCAAATCCCGCAGCGGGCCTACTCCGCCGGCTCCAGCCCCAGATGCCGGTAGGCCAGGTCCGTCACGACCCTGCCCTTCGGCGTGCGGTTGATGAAGCCGTTCTTGATCAGGAACGGCTCGTACACATCTTCGATGGTACCGGAATCTTCGCCGATCGCGGCCGCGAGGGTATCGAGCCCCACAGGGCCGCCGCCGAATTTCCTGATCATCGTCAGCAGGATCTCCCGGTCCAGGTTATCCAGGCCGTAGCGGTCCACGCCGAGAAGCTCCAGCGCCTGCGCCGCCACCTGCGCGGTGATCTCCCCGCCGCAGACGACCTGGGCGTAGTCGCGCACCCTCTTGAGGAAGCGGTTGGCCAGTCTCGGCGTCCCGCGGGAGCGCCGGGCCAGTTCCATCGCGCCCTCATCGTCGATCTTCACGCCGAGCACGTCGGCCGACCGCACGATGATGGTCTTCAGTTCCCTGTCCGTATAGTATTCCAGATGGTGGATGACGCCGAAGCGGTCCCGCAGCGGCGCGGACAGAAGTCCCGCCCGGGTCGTCGCACCGATCAGGGTAAAGCGCGGCAGGTCAAGCCTGATCGACCTGGCCGCTGCCCCCTTCCCGATCATGATGTCGATGGCGAAATCCTCCATCGCCGGGTAGAGCACCTCCTCCACCTGCCGGTTGAGCCGGTGGATCTCATCCACGAACAGGACGTCCCCCTCGGCGAGGCTGTTGAGCACCGCCGCCATCTCGCCGGGCTTTTCGATCGCGGGGCCGGAGGTGATCTTGATGTTCACGCCCATCTCGTTCGCGATGATCCCGGCCAGCGTCGTCTTGCCCAGTCCCGGCGGGCCGTAGAACAGCACGTGGTCAAGGGTGTCGTGCCTCTGCTTTGCCGCCTCGATATAGATCTTTAAGATCTGTTTTGCCTTTTCCTGACCGATGTACTCCCCCAGTCTCTGCGGGCGAAGACTTGGCTCCAGTGCCAGATCTTCGGCCGTCTCATCGGTCGTCATGATTCGTTTTGCCATTCTCTCCTCCGCGTCACATCAGGTTTCTCAGTGCCGCCTTCAGCACGGTCTCCGTATCCGCTCCCTCCGGCACCTCGGCCGCGCGCACCGCGGCCAGCGCCTCCGAGGCGGAATAGCCGAGGGCGGTCAGGGCCGCCGCAGCATCGCTGAGGACATCCTCCCCTGCGGTCTTTGCCGCCGATATATCCTCCGCGGGACCTGCAATATCGTCCAGTGAGAATTTATCCTTCAGCTCCAGAATGAGCTTCTTTGCCGTTTTTATGCCGAGCCCCGGCGCCGTCGCGATGGTCTTCGCGTCGTCCGCCAGCACCGCCATCTGCAGCTGCCGGGCGGTAAAGGAGGAAAGCAGGCTGAGCGCCGCCTTCGGCCCGATTCCGCTGACGCCGGTCAGCTGACGGAAGATCTCCCTGTCCTCCGCGGACAGAAAGCCAAAGAGCGTGATCGCGTCCTCGCGCACGCTCATGGACGTATAAATACGGACCTGCTGTCCTTTGCCCGGAAGCCGGGCAAGGTCGCGTCCGGTAAGCCACACCTTAAAGCCGATCCCGCCGACATCGACGACCGCGCTGTCCGTCCCGGCTTCTTCAAGGATTCCTTTTACCTGTGCTATCATGTCAGTTCATCCCATCTCCTGATCTTCTTTTCTTCCCGCCACGGGCGCTCCTCCAACGTGAGGCGCCATCCGCCCAGATGCGGGGTGATCCAGTCAAAATATGCCCTCTGCGGCAGCGCGTATCCGGAAAGGATGCTCTTGATCGTGCCGTCATGCACGACCATCCCCACCCTGGGGATCTTCTCCTCCAGCGCCCGTTCGCACCAGCCTGCGAAGGCTGCCCGGCATCTTGCCCGGAAATCCTCCGGGGCTTCCCCGCCGGGGAAGGGCAGCGTGCCGCCGCTGTCAATAAAGGCCTGGTAATCCGGTCTGCCGGAAAGCTCCCGCCAGGTCTTTCCCTCATATTCGCCAAAATCAATTTCCCGGAGGCCTTCGTCTGTCAGATAGCCGCCCTCCCCTGCCGCCGCATCCGCCGTCTGCCGGCAGCGAAGCAGGGGGCTCGCCACCCACAGGTCCGCCTTCTCGAAGTGCCTGCGGGCAAGCGCTTCCATTCCCTCCGGGCACAGGGGCTCATCCGTCGAGCCGATATAGCGCTTTTCCCGGTTCCCCGCCGTCATCCCATGGCGGTAGAGAAAAATCGTCACTGTCATTTTATCCGCACACCGATCCCGCAGGTCACGCGGTAGACCGCCTCCGCCCGGGCTGCCAGCCGGCAGGCAAGGCGACCCGCCTCTTCTCTCCATCGCCGCTCGAAGGGGTCCGCGGGCACGATCCCGCTGCCGACTTCATCCGTAATGACCAGAAGATCCGGAATCTTTTCCGCGATCCGGTCCATGATCCCGGCGCAGTCTTGCCCCTCCCGCAGGCATCGTTTCACATAAAGATGAAGGGCGTTTACCGCCCCGTCGCGAAGAATATCCTCCTCCGCGCAGAGCGCGCCGTCGGCAAAGGCCTGCCCTTCCCGCCCCGGCAGGGACATCGCGAAGGCCAGCTTTCCCTGATACGCGCCGCCTGTCACTAAGATCACAGCAATACTACCCCCAGTGCGGCGCAAAGCTCAAAGATCTGCAGGAAAAATCCCGCCAGGTCGCCGGTCACGCCGCCGAATTTCTGATAAGCCGTTCTTTTCCCGTACAAAGCGCAGGCCGCCGCGATCGCCAGCACCGCCGCCCCGCGGAAAAGATCCGCTGCCAGCAGCCAGGCTGCCGCTGCCGCTGCCCAGAGGATGAGCACCACGCTCACCCGCATCTTCCGGTCTTCGCCGGAGAGCGCCTTCGCCGTCCCGTCCGGCCTTGCCTTCTTCAGGCAGGCGACCCCGAGTCCCGAGAGGGACCTCGAGAGCACGGGGACCCCGGCGTAGAGCACAAGCGCCTTA
>CAMOKZ010000168.1 GCA_946618155.1 uncultured Lachnospiraceae bacterium
AGATAGACATTCCGGACAGGCATCTCCAGCACGCGGGTCCCCTCCGGGAGGTCCTCCGGCGCTTCGCTGCCGCCGGGCATGACATAAAAATCCCCGCTCTGGCCGAGCCGGATCAGCCGGCTGCCGTCCTCATAATAAAAGACGTTAAACTCCTCCGCAAAGTCTGTCTGCATCATTCCGGTGCAGGCAAGGCCCTCCGGGGAGGGGGCGTCAGAGCCCGCCGGCACCAGCCAGACGGGGGCGCCTGCTGCCTGCCCTGTAAAGGCAAAAAGACAAAGGCCTGCCAGGATAAGCCAGGCAGGCATCTTTGTGTGTAATCTTTTTTTTCCCACGGTTCTGGTCATCATCATTTTTGTCTGTCACGTCCTGTATCAGCAAAGGAAATATTACCGCAGAAGGACGCGGAGCAGCCGGTCCGCCAGGCGAAGCACCGTCCTCATGCGGCGCAGCCTCTTTCGCTGCGTGCGCACCGCCGTCGTGGTCCTTGTCACGCTCCCGCGCACAGCGCCCACCGCGGCACTGATTCCGCGCCGCCGGCCGCCCGGGGCGGCAAGGGCTGCCTTCGCCTGCTCATATTCGCGCTCTTTTCTGCGCGCTTTCTTTTCCGCTTTCCCGGTCTTCATCCGCAATCTCCATCCCGCAGCAGTCTTACGCCGCGGCTCCGTCATCAGACGCTGCGCCCTGCTCTTCCTGCTGGGCCGCGCCTGCGGCTGCCGCCTCTCCGATACCGCTCTCTTCGATCATCTCCTGCAGCTGCGCGATCATCTCCTCGTCCTTCAGGCGGAACTTGACTTCCACTCGCCTGGAGGCGTCCATATCCACGTTTCCGTTCGCATCCAGCACCGGATTGCTCATGGACCGGCCGTTCGCCGTCAGCTTCTCCAGCAGGAGGGAGACGGACTCCTGGCTCATGTTCTGCGAACTGATGGCCACCAGATATTCCGCCACCGCGAAGGCGCGGTTCTGGGAAAGCTCCAGGTTGGAGATATAGTCGCCCTGCGTATCCGTGTAGCCGTCAACGATGATCTCGGCGACATAGTCGATGTACTCGTCGCTGAGCAGCACATCGCAGTAGATCGGCAGGATCTGGGAGAGGATGGCCGTACCTTCCTCCAGCAGGACGCTCTCGTTAAAGTCAAACAGGACATTCGATTCCAGCACGATGGCGCCGGTCTCGCTGTCGATCTGCACCTGGATCTGGTTCTTCTGGAACTCTTCGTTCAGGGCGGCGATCAGGTCGGCCTTGACGCCGATGATCTTGTCGATCCGCTCCTGCTGCTCGGCCATCAGGGTCGTCTGCTCGTCGAGCAGCGCCTGGGAAGCCGCAAGATCCTTATCTCTCTGGGCAAGCTGGGCAGACTGCGAGTCGATCTGCGCCTGCGCGCTGTCCAGGTCTTTCTGCCGCTGCGCGAGAGCAGCCTGCGCATCTTCCAGATCGGTCTGCTGCTGGGCAAGCTGCGAGGCCTGCGTATCCAGCTGCGAAGCCTGGTCGTCCAGCTGGGACTGCAGGGCCGAGAGCGCCGCCGCCTGGTCGTCCAGCTGCTCCTTCTGGGAAGCGAGCTGGTCAGCCTGCTCGTTCACCTGTGTCTGGCTGGCGTTCAGGGCGTTCTGCGTCTGCAGCTGCTTCGCCTGCTCTTTCAGCTTCTCCGCGTAATTCTTCTGTGCCTGCATCAGGCAGACCGCCATGATCAGCACAAACAGAAGCAGCAGGCCGGACATCATATCCGAGTACGATCTCCACACGTTATGCGGCTCCTGTTTTCCCCCTCTTTTTCGTGTACCCTTTCTCATTCACACACTCCCCTTCATGCAGTCCAGAGCCGCCGGCATCCCCGGGACGCCGCGCTCAGAAAGGCAGAAAGCTCTTTTTCTTCGTCTGCTGGCGCTGCTGACGCTCCAGCACGGCGATCAGGTGCTCGAGGTTCTGGTTCATCTCGTCCATCGCCTCGCTCTGCGCGCGGAAGGAGACCTCCCCGATCCTTGCGGTAGCCGCCTCCAGCGTCTTCTGCGTTTCGTCGTTGATGCGGTTCATCCGCTCCATGATCTGGCTCATGTAGTCGACGAACTCCTTCAGGTGCTGCTGCTGGACGCGCATGTTGTCCATCACATCCCGCTGGGCACCGGCCACAGACTCCGCCGTCTCGACCTGGGACTGGCCGGCAGACTGCATGGCCCTCGTCATCTCCTGCTCGCAAAGCTCAAACTCCGTGCGGAACTGCGCCTGCGCGTCGGCGAGGAACTTCGCGTAATCCTTCTGCGTCCGCCCGGTCTCATTCAGGATCTGGCGCATCTGGGTCATCTCCTGGAGGAATTCCGTCTTCATGCTCTTCATGACGGAATCCGCGATGCGGTTCATCATCTCCTCCTGGTTGTAGGTGACGACGTCCGTAAAGTTCACCATGGTGTCGCTGAGCATGCCGATCGCGGGCACCAGCTGTTCCTGCATGCACCGGTCGATCTGGGAGGCGATCTCGTTCGTCACGGCATCCGTCATCTGGTTGATCGCCTTGGTCTGCTCCTTCTGGTTGGCCAGGATATGATTCATGGCCGTCTGGTCCGTCGGGGGCACCGCGCACAGATAATACTTATCGATGAAATTGTCGAGGCTCTCGGAGACCGCGCCGACGCTGCCGCGCAGCCAGAACGAGAACGCCATGGACAGGCTGAGACCGTAGATGGAGGTGACGAACGCCACCTTGATGCCGTCGATCAGGGACGACACCGAACCCGTCATCGCCTCGTAGCTGACCGGGTCAAACCCGCGAAGGCCCCAGACCAGGCCGACGAAGGTGCCCAGAATACCAAGGCTCGTCAGGATGTCCGGCACCATCTCCAGCAGATGGCGGTGCGTGTAGTTGTTGATCTCATACTCGCCGATATAGTCCGCGATATCCGTCGGGCTGTTGGACCGGCGCAGGAACGCAATGTACTCCTGATATTTCCGGTCAAGATAGGGCACCTCAAACAGCTCCGCGCCCGGCGACGTGATCTCCCCGAGCGAACCCTTCCCCGCCCGGATGTCCATCAGCGTTTCCGCCCCCTCGTCGAGGCCTTCCCGGACAGCCCCCATGCGCCCGAGACCGAAGACGGTCGCGAACAGCAGAATCAGGAGCATAATGCCCAGTACGACCAGATTATACAGCAGCGATTCAAAGCTTGCGTCCAGGCAGAGGAACGTGATAAAACCGCAGACCCCCGCCGCCACAAGTCCGACGATCACATTGGAAAACTTTCGCATAATTCTATACCCTCCTCCTCCCGCTTATTATATCTATACGAAAAAAGCATTTCAACCGATAAATCCGGCGCAATTTCTTAAAAGTCTATGTAGTTTCGCGGTTTCGGCAGGGTCACGGCTGCGGCTTGTCATCCCCGCTGTTCTCCGGCAGAAGCTTTTCCTGCTCTTCCTCCGGAAGGCCGACCAGCTTCTTGGCCTGTTTTTTCAGGCTGTCCAGCGCGGTATCCGTCCCGCTGCGCACAAGCCGCCAGAGAACATCGAGGAACACTGCCCTCTCCTCCCTGGGCATGTTGATCGTCGTCTGCAGGATGGTCTGGATAGCGCCGAACTTATCCTTCGACATCTCGCCGAAGGAGCTTTTCCCTGTGCTGTCAAGCAGGGAGAAAAGCGCCTCGACAAAGGACATTCTCTGCTCGTCGTCCACCTCATTGATCCATTTTTCCAGCGTGCTCTCCACCATCAGGCTGCTCTCGCTCCTGCTTTCGGTCTCCTCAAAATGGTTTCCCTTCACCTGCCAGGAGCGGGCCGCGTGCTGCATGATCCCTTTGGCGCTGCTGCGCACGATATGCGTCACCTGCGCAGTCTCCAGAAGGGTGCCGATGATCGATTCCTCCGGAATGATGCTGACGATGCGCGGGGCGATCTCCCGGTATCCCGGGGTATCCGTCACTTCTTCCCGGAAGCCGGGGGCGTCATTGGCGAACACGACCGCGATCTGCCGCCTGACAGCCGGCTCGCAGAACGCGCCAGCATAGATCGCGAAATTGCCGCCTTTGGAATGGCCGCCGACATACAGGCCCATATTGGTCTTCGAAAAATTCCGGTTCAGGTACTCCACGGCAAGGGTCTGGCCGCCGGTCTCGCTGGAGTAGCTCAGCTCGAAATCCTCCTTCCAGCCCGCGAAAGAATTGTCCGTCCCCCTGAAGGCGACATAGGCCGTAAAGTTATCCAGAAGGAAGGTAACGACAGACATCTGGATGCTCTTTTCCGTATCCAGATGATTCTCATACCCGAGGACCCGCACGCCCGAAAACCGCTTGGTCTCCGCAGCCTGGCGCATCACGAAGGGCATCATCTTTGTGGACGTGGTGCGTGCCAGGATCTCCTCCTCCGTGTGGAGGGCAAAAAACCTGTCTGAACATTCCTTGAGGGTAAGCGGATACCACTCCCTGCCCTCAGGGAAAACGCCCTCGAAATCAATATAGGCAAACTGCGACAGAATAAGATTGTCCACCACGTTGAAGGGATCATAGTCAAATGTAATGTCTCCCCGCCAGTCGATATAGTCTTCAATGTTAGCCATAGGA
>CAMOKZ010000169.1 GCA_946618155.1 uncultured Lachnospiraceae bacterium
ATCGCCGGCCCCGACGATACGGCCCACATCGAGGCCGCAAAGGAGATCGAGGCGGACACCGGCGTGACCTACATGAGCATCCTTCCCTGGGCGGGGATCGATGAGATGATGCCGGCACAGTTTGTCCCCACTACCTACTTTGTCGACGCAGACGGACAGATCGTCGGCGAGGCGGCCGTCGGCGCCCGCGGCGCGGACGAATATGAGGCACTTCTGGACGAAGTACTGGCACAGCAGCCTTGATAGAACAGGGCCTGTCGTGATATGATAAAAGTGTTAGTCTTACAGCTTAATGTACAGCTTGAATGATTGAAAAGGAGTCCCTGACCGGGCGCAGAAACGAGAGGAGGAAACTCGTGGCCTTCGGCGGCGAGATCGAGCTGGGCTTCATCAACCTCGGCGTGCGGGTCGCCAACCTGCTGGTGGCGGAAGAGTTCATGAACCGGGAGCTGGGGATCTCTCTGGCTGACCTGGCGGCCTATCTGAAGCAGCATGCGGAAACGATGATGCTTGAACTCGAGAAGAGGCAGAACGCGGACGGCATCGAGAAGGTCTACTATTTCCTGAATGACGCCCAGACCTATTACCTGGCCACCGTGGACAACGGAAAGCCCAGGGTAAGGCCCTTCGGCACCATCCTGTTCCACGATGATAAGCTGTATATCCAGACGGGTACCGGCAAGAATGTCGTCAGACAGATCAGCGAGAATCCGGCCGTGGAGATCTGCGCGATGCTGAATGGCGCGTGGATCCGCATTGCCGCCGAGCTGGTGGAAGACGATGATCATGACGTCAAGGTGGCCATGCTGGAGAAGATGCCTTCCCTGAAGGGCATGTACAGCGCGGATGACGACAGCATGAAGATGTATTACCTGAAGGATGCGACCGCAGTGATCAGCTCCTTCACGACAGAGCCGCAGGTCATCGGCTTCTGAGCCGGACCGGCGAAAGCAGCATAATACAGAAAGACAACATAGAGGGGGACTTGAAGCATCCCCCTCTATGTTCGTTAACAGAAAGGGAGTGTAATACGGTTGGACGAAGTTTACAGGCTGGCAAAACCGAGAAAAAAGGGTATCTTGCGGCTGGTCTTCAGCAGATTTTTTCTGATTCTGCTGCTTCTTGCTGCGCAGATTATGATCACGATCAGCTTATATGCGTGGCTGAGTGAGCTGTTTACCTACTTTTCCGTTTTTATTGCACTGTTTACGCTTTTCTGGATCATCTATCTGTTCAACAGCGGGATGGACTCATCGGCAAAGCTGACCTGGATGTTCATCATCTCCATCATGCCGATCACCGGCGCGGCCTTTCTGGCCTTCACGAAAACCAACGTCGGCCACCGGCAGATCAGCAGGCGCGTGAGCGAGCTGATCGCGCAGACCCGGGACGCGCTGGAGCAGCCGGAAGGGGTGCGGGAAAAACTGGAGGCGGACGGCTCGGGTACGGACGACCTGGTGAAATACCTGAACCGGAGCGGCTGTTTCCCGGTGTACGATAAGACCGAGGCGGTCTATTTCCCCCTGGGCGACGAGATGTTCCCCGCCCTGCTGGAGGAACTGAAAAAGGCGGAAAAATTCATCTTCATGGAATTTTTCATCATTGAAGAAGGGTATATGTGGGGCAGCATCCTGAGGGTGCTCGAGGAGAAGGCGAAGGCCGGCGTGGATGTGCGCGTGATGTACGACGGCATGGTGGAGATCTCCACCCTTCCCGCAGATTACAGCGCGCTGCTGAAGGAGCGCGGCATCCGGGCGAAGTCCTTTTCCCCCATCCGCCCGGTGGTCTCCTCCCACTACAACTACCGGGATCACCGCAAGATCCTCGTGATCGACGGCAAGGTCGCCTTTACCGGCGGCGTCAACCTTGCGGACGAATACATCAACCGCGTCGAGCGCTTCGGCCACTGGAAGGACACGGGCCTGATGCTGAAGGGGGATGCGGCCTTAAGCTTCACTCTGATGTTCCTGCAGATGTGGAATATCACCGAGGAGAAGGCGGAGTTTGCGCCCCTGCTCGATGACGCCGGGAAACCGGCCGCCGCCGCGGAGCTTCCCGCCCGACCCTCCGGCTATGTCATTCCCTTCGGGGACTGCCCGCTAGATGACGATAAGGTCGGGGAGACCGTGTACATGGATATCCTGAACCGGGCGGTGGACTATGTCCACATCATGACGCCCTACCTGATCCTGGACGGCGAGCTGGAGACGGCCTTAAAGTACGCCGCGCAGCGCGGGGTCGACGTCAAGCTGATCCTGCCGGGCATCCCGGACAAGAAGCTGGCCTTTGCCCTGGCCAAGTCCCATTACCGGCGGCTGATCGGGGCGGGGGTAAAGATCTACGAATATACGCCCGGCTTTGTCCACGCGAAGGTCTTTGTCTGCGACGACAAAAAGGCCGTGGTCGGCACCATCAACCTGGATTACCGCAGTCTCTACCATCACTTTGAGTGCGCGGCCTACCTGTATGAGTGCGCCTGCATTCCGGACATTGAACGCGATTTTGAGGAGACCCTGGCCAAATGCCGCGAGGTGACGCCGGAGAGCATTGAAAACGAGAAATTCTTCTACAAGGCAGCGGGAAGCCTGATGCAATTTATCGCGCCGCTGATGTAAACATAAACACACGACGGGGGAACGAGATGGATAAGGCGAACCTGACTTCGCTGAGAAAAGAGATCAGGAAAAGCGCAAGGCTTTCCCTGAAGAAGCACTACTGGATCTTTGTGGTGGCAGCGCTGGTCGCGGCCATTCTGGGTACGCAGTACGCGAACACCACGCAGATCTTCCGCCTGCAGAGGCAGATCCGCGAGGACAGGGAGGCGGGAAAGACCACGGAGATGTCCGATATCCGCACCGCGATGGGCGTGGACGGGTCGGGGGACGGCTCAGTCTACAATGACCTGGTCAACGGGGACTGGGACAACATCGCCGAGGCGGTGGGCTACCGGCTGCAGGTGCTGCAGGGCAAAGAGACCTATGTGGGGGATGTGCAGCTGGGGCATTCAAGAGGCGTGCTGGCCTCCATCGTCAACGAGTTTGAATCCGGCGCCCTGCTGCTTTCCCTGCTGACGGTGATCGATACGATCACCGGCTCAAAGCGGGCGGCGGCCATCCTGTTCGCCCTGCTCGGCTTTGCGATCGTGGCGCTGTTCTGGCTGTTTGTCATCAACGTCTACCGCGCGGCCTGCTGCCGGATATTCCTGGAGGGCAGGACCTACGGGAAGATCCCCTTTTCCCGGTTCGTCTTCCTGTACCGGGTAAAGAAGCACACCAAAGCATCGCTGACGCTGGCCGCCTGCACGCTGATGCGGTACCTGTGGATGCTGACGGTGGTGATGTACCCGGTCAAGCGCTACGCCTACCTGATGGTGCCCTATCTGGTGGCGGAAAACCCGGATCTTTCCGCGGGTGAGGCCCTGCGCCTCTCCTCGCGGCTGATGAAGGGGCATAAATGGGAGGCCTTCCTGCTGGAGCTCACCCTTGTCCCGTGGCTGCTGCTGTCCATCGCGACCGGCGGCCTTGCCGGCATCCTGTTCCACAATCCCTACAGGGAAGCGGTGTTTGCGGAGTACTGCGCCCGCGTCCGCGCCGAGGGGATAGCGGCCGGGACCGAAGGGACAGAGCGCCTCTGCGACAGGTACCTGTACGAGCCCGCGCCGGAGGCGGCGCTTGCTGACGCCTATCAGGATGTGGCCCGGGACAGCGAAGAAGAGAATGCGGACCTTAGTCCCCGCCGCGGTTTCTGGGGCTGGCTCGAAAAGTGGGTCGGCGTCGTGCCCTCCGTGGATGAGCGGGAGAAGGCGTACCGGGAGCAGATGGACACCGGTCTCAAAAAGGAAGAGTATCAGGACGCGCTTGAGGGAAAGACCTATCCCACAAGGCTCTCCCCCTTCAGGGAAGCACAGAAGCGCAGGAAGACAGAGCACCTGGGGTATATGCGGCACTATTCCCTGCCCTCCCTCATCATGCTGTTCTTCATCTTCTGCATGGCAGGCTGGCTCTGGGAGGTGACGCTGCACCTGGTGCAGACCGGCGACTTTGTCAACCGGGGCGTCCTGCACGGGCCCTGGCTGCCGATCTACGGCAGCGGCGGCGCGCTGATCCTCACCCTGCTCTACCGCCTGCGCAAAAAGCCGGTCACGGAATTCATCGCCATCATCATCGTCTGCGGCATCGTGGAATACGGCACCTCCGTTATCCTGGAGATCATGCACGACGGCGCCAAGTGGTGGGACTACACCGGGTATTACCTTAACCTGAACGGGCGCATCTGCGCGGAGGGACTGCTGGTCTTCGGCATCGCCGGGGCGGCCTTCATCTACGTGCTGGCCCCGCTCCTGGACAACCTGATCTCGCAGATCAACATGAAGATCCTGGTGCCGCTGTGCGCCGCGCTGATCGTGGTGTTCGGCGCGGACGTCATCTATTCCGGCGAGCACCCCAATACCGGTGAGGGCGTCTCATCGAGCGCCGCGTCGAATGAGTAACAAAGGAGGAAACCCATGAAAAAAGT
>CAMOKZ010000170.1 GCA_946618155.1 uncultured Lachnospiraceae bacterium
TTTAAAGAAAAGATCCCTGCGCTGCATGCCGGGGCTGTCGCACTGCGGCAGCCCCCTTCAGTGCAATCGGGAAAAGTCAGGCGTTCTGCGCCTGCACGGCAGTCATGCAGACGGTGTTGACGATATCCTCCACGGAACAGCCGCGGGAGAGATCGTTGCAGGGCCTGGCCAGTCCCTGGAGGACGGCGAAGGCCTGCGCGCCGCCGATGCGCTGCGTCAGCTTGTAGCCGATATTGCCGGACTGGAGATCCGGGAAGATGAGAACATTGGCAGCGCCGGCCACGGGGCTGCCTTTTGCTTTGATCTGGGCCACTTCGGGAACGAGGGCAGCGTCAAGCTGCAGTTCCCCGTCCAGGGCAAGGTCCGGGGCGAGGCGGCGGGCGATCTGCGCTGCCTCCCGCACCTTGTCCACGAGCTCGTGGGAGGCGCTTCCCTTTGTGGAAAAGGAGAGGAGAGCGACCTTCGGCTCCCGGATCCCGCACAGGTCCTTTGCGGTCTGCGCGGCGGACACCGCGATGTGCGCCAGCTCTTCGGCCGTGGGGCAGGGAACGACGACGCAGTCCGAAAAGATGAGCAGGCCGTCCTGCCCGAGGCTTTTGTCCCGGCATTCCACAAGGAAAGCGGAGGAGACCAGGCGGGTCCCCGGCTTTGTCCGGATGATCTGCAGGGCGGGGCGCAGCATGTCGCCGGTGGAGTGCAGGGCGCCGGAGACAAGGCCGTCGGCGTCGCCGAGGCGCACCATGAGCACGCCGAAGTACATGGGATCTGCGCTGAGCTCGTCCGCCTTTTCCTGGGTCATCCCCTTTGCCCGGCGAAGCTCCAGAAGCTCAGCCGCGTAGGCGGGGCGCTGCGGGGCGCAGGCGGGATCGATGAGGTCGACGCCGGTGATGTCTGCCCCGCGCTCAGCTGCGGCGGCGCGGATCCTGTCCGGGCTGCCCAGCAGGATGGGACGGGCCAGCCCCTCGCGGCGCAGGATAGCTGCCGCCTCAATGGTCCTGGGCTCTTCCCCCTCCGGCAGAACGATGCGCATGACCTGTCCGGCGGCTTTCTGTCTGATCTGTTCGATGATGCCCATCTGTTAATCCTCCATGAAGGGGAAACCCTTCCATACCGGTTCTCCGGTGTAGTCTGCCGCCGTGGCTTCTCCCCTGAGCACATCCAGCACGGAGAGGGCCAGGGCCTTCTGCTCCATCTCGCCGGGGTAGACCGAGACGGGGGCGATAAAGCCGCAGTGCCTGCGGATCATTTCGCTCACATCGTCAAAGCGGAGAAGGCCGCCGGTGAGCAGAATGGCGTCGACATTGCCGCACAGGACGGCGCTCATCTCGCCGATCATCTTGCAGACCTGGTAGACCATGGCGTTCCAGACCAGGCAGGCCTTCGGATCGCCCTTTTCCACCAGCGCGTGAACGGTGTCCGAGTTGGCGGTCCCGAACATGCTGACGAACCCGCCGGCCCGCGCGCACATCAGCCTGACTTCATCCAGCGTGTGGTCCTCCAGGTAATCCAGCAGGGTAAGGACCGGGATGCTGCCGATCCGGGTGGGGGTGAAGGCGCCTTCGCCGTCCGCGCCCATATTGCCGTCAATCATCCGTCCGCGCTCATGGGCGCTCACGGTGATTCCGCCGTCGATGTGGGCGACGATGAAATTGCAGTCTTCGTAACGGCGTCCCTGCGCCTTCGCGTGAAACTGCGCGACCGCCTTCTGGTTGAGCACGTGGGAGTGGGAGACGCGGTATACGCCCTTGATGCCGGTGATGCGGGCATAGTCGCAGTATTCATCCACGTTGGTGGGGTTGAGCGTGTAGGCGGACCGGCCGGTCTCCTGCGCCAGGGTCCAGGCCAGCATGACGCCCAGCTTGGCCGGGTGGTCACTGCCGCCCACGGCGTCGCGGGTATCCGCGAAGAGCTTTTCGTCAATGCGGATCACGCCGCCCTTCTGGGAGTAGGCGCTGCCGCCCCTGCCGACAAAAACATCGATATCGGCAAGGTCGATATTCTCTTCCCGCAGGATCTGCAGGATCACATCGCGGCGAAAATCCAGCTGGTCATTGACCCTGGCAAAGTGAAGAAGCTGCGGCGCATCGTGAAAGACGCTCTTTTCGAACAGCTCCGTTTCATTCTCAAATACACTTACCTTGGTTGAGGTGGATCCGGGATTGATCACGAGGATCCGGTATGGTTTAGTCTCCTGAGACATGGCGATTCCTTTCTCTATTTCCGGTCCGCATTGGTCTGCGGGCTGTTTCTGCTGATCAGCCTCAACAATCATAACGGGATGAGGGCGCAAAGTCAAGGCAAAGGGCAGATGGGTGTACAGAAGACGAGATCTGTGGTAGGATAGAGCAGGATCTGCCCATCAGATTGATAGGTAAATGTCGGAAAGGAAAAAGAAGATGCTGACGAAAGAGAGCCTGGAGAGGCTGTATAGAGAGGAAGACCTGCCCGATGAGGAGCTTGCCGCCCTGATCGAAACCGGGGAATTTGACGATGATCTGTTTCCCCTGGCGGAAAAGCGCAGGCAGGAGATCTATGGAAACGATGTCTATATCCGCGGACTGATCGAATTCTCGAATGTCTGTAAAAACAACTGCTACTACTGCGGGATTCGCAGGGATAACCGCTGCGTGGACAGGTACCGCCTGGAGCCCGAGGAGATTCTGGCCTGCTGCAGGGAGGGGTACGGACTCGGTTACCGCACCTTTGTGCTGCAGAGCGGCGAGGACGCCTGGTTTACCGATGAGCGGATCTGCGGGATCGTCTCCTCCATCCGGAAGGAATTCCCTGACTGCGCGATCACCCTCTCGATCGGGGAAAAACCGCGGGAAAGCTACCAGGCGTACTTTGACGCCGGGGCGAACCGCTACCTGCTGCGGCATGAGACCGCGGACCCGGAGCACTATAAAAAGCTCCATCCCGCTGAGATGAGCGGGGAAAACCGAAAGCGCTGCCTGTTCGACCTGAAGGAGATCGGCTATCAGGTGGGCGCCGGCTTTATGGTGGGCACTCCGTACCAGACGACGCAGAACCTGATCGCGGACTTTCGCTTTATGCAGGAGCTGCAGCCCGATATGATCGGCATCGGCCCTTTCCTTACCCATGAGCAGACGCCGTTTAAGGACTTCCCGAAGGGGAGCTTTGCCCTGACGCTGCGGCTGCTGGCCATCACCCGGCTGATGTTCCCCTATGCGCTCATTCCCGCAACGACAGCTCTGGGGACCATCGATCCCACCGGGCGGGAGAAGGGCCTCCGGGCCGGCTGCAACGTGGTCATGCCCAACCTTTCCCCGGCGCAGTTCCGCAAGCTCTATGCGCTCTACGACAATAAGATCTGCACAGGGGAAGAGGCCGCGCAGTGCGTGGACTGCCTGGAAGCGCGCGTCGAAAGAGCGGGCTGCCGGATCGTGACGGATATCGGCAATGCAAAGAGACGGGAAGCCTGACAGAGACAGGCAAAACAGGCTGAAATGCCGGAAACGGCGGCAATACCGGCAATCACAGAAATGCCGGAAACACCGAAGATATGAGAAGGGACAGGCCGCAGCGGCCTGTCCCTTCCTTTAACTTAAATGAAACAGAAAAGATGATTTCTTTTACCAGACGACATCAAAGACATCGCCGTTTTCGTCAACATAGGTTCCGTCGCCCTGCGGATAGTAGGCAATGCCGGAAGCATCATAATAGGTGCTGCCGTCGGAAGAGGAGATCTCGACCGGCCTTTTGGAACCCTGGGACTCCAGACCGTGAGTCAGGCTGGCGCCGGCAGTGCCGAGCTGCGGCATTTCGGCGTAAAGCGTGGTGCCGTCAGCACCGGCGTACGCTCCGCCGCCCGCATCGAAATACATGACCCAGCCGGAAGAGTAGTAATTGCCGTCGCTGTACAGGGTCAGGGTCTCCGCGTTGCCGTTCAGCCAGTATGCGGTAATGCTGCTCACGGGCGTGATGCCGCTGCTGGAAGCAGGCTTGTTGGTCGTGAAGGAGTCGCCGCCGTCATTGCTGAGCTGATAATCGGAGAGCCAGGTGAACTTGGTCCCGTTCACATCGTACCAGTTGCCGTCGGTCGCTTTGTAAATGGTGATGGCCGTGCCGCTCATCGCGTAGACCGTCGTGGCGGTACCGGTAAAGGTGATGCCGGACTGGTCTTTCTTGCCGGTCTTGGCGGCAGGAGCGGTATCGGACAGATACGCGGAGGAGACATAACCCGTTCCGCCGTTATATTCGACCTGATACCAGCCGAAATCTGCGCCGTTCTTCTGGATAACGCCGGTCACGCGGACGGAAGAACCATAGGCGAAAGCGCCGATGATCGGATCGTCGGTGGAGCAGCCGGATCTGACGTTAAGGCCTTCGGAAGACACATACATGGTCTTGTCCGCGGCCACGACAGAAAAGTCAGAGGCGGATACCTGCTGCTGGGCCTGGACCTTCAGCTTCGTGTCATAGCGCAGGACCTTGGCGGAAATGATGGCGTTCGCGATCTCCGGGATCTTC
>CAMOKZ010000171.1 GCA_946618155.1 uncultured Lachnospiraceae bacterium
ATCATACTAACAGGAAATGAGTATTCTTTAAAACCCGTATTTCAGCGGGCAGACTCTCCGCCGGCTGTGATCTCCCCGATCACCCTTGCGTAGATGATATAAGAAGCGATCACGTTCAGAATGTCCGCCACGGCCTGGGTCCAGACGACGCCCGTCATGCCCAGCAGGGCGTTCATTACCAGCAGGATGGGGATGTTCAGGACCAGCTGGCGGATGACGCACAGCAGGAAGGATGTTTTTCCCCGGTCGACGGCCTGCATGAAGTGGACCATGTGGAAGGAGAGAAACATGAAGGGGGTCGCCACGCACCGCGCGCGGATGAAGGCGGTCCCCAGCTCTACCGTGCGGGGCTCAGCGATAAAGACGGCGATGATCTGCGGGGCGAACAGGCGGTAGAGCACTACGCTGACGGCCGCGACGATCAGTCCCGCCGTGCGGGCGGTGGAGAAGAAGCTGCGCATGCGCCTGTAGTTGCCGGAGGCGTAGTTGTAGCCGACCAGCGGAACCATGCCGAGGCAGATCCCGATGCCGATGTTTAAGGGAAGGCGCTCTGCCTTCTGCACGATCCCGATCGCGGCAAGCTCGATGTCCCCGTGGGACGCGGAGAGCCGGTTGATGACGATGTTCGTCAGGTCAAAGAGAAAGAGGCTCAGGGCAGCCGGGACGCCGGTCGAGAAAATGCTCTGCAGGGATGTGCTCCGGATCTTTTCGATCCGGCGCGGCAGACGCAGTACCGTCTTTCCCTCCAGACGCCGGAAAACGATGATGAAGTAAACAAGAGAGATCACGTTGGAGAGCATGGTGGCAATGCCTGCGCCCATGACCTGACAGCCGTCCGGCAGGATCACAAACATGAACAGGGGATCGAGGGCGATGTTCAGCACGCCGCCCATCCCCAGGCCGAAGGCGGCCTCCCGGGAAAAACCCGCGTTGCGCAGCAGGAAGGACATCGTGACGGAGGTGATGTTGGCGATGCCGCCGATCACGACAACAAAGATCAGATACTGCCTGGCGTAGCCGATCGTCTCATTGCTCGCGCCGAGAAGGCGGAGGAGCGGATTCATAAAGATCAGGCACAGCAGTGAGAAGACAAGCGCGGCGCCCACCGCGGCGAGCAGTGTCCAGGATGCGGCGCGGGAAGCTTCTTCCTCGTCCTTGCTGCCGAGGAGCCGCACGACCAGTGTGCCGCCGCCCACGCCGAAGAGGTTTCCCATGGCGCCGGCCATCAGAAAGACGGTCAGGACAAGGGAGGAGGCAGCGACCATGTAGGGGTTGCCGGCGCGGCCGATGAACCAGGTGTCCGCCATATTGTAAATGAGGGTGATCAGCTGGCTGATGATCGTGGGGATGGCCATGATCGTCAGCGCGCGGGGCACCGGCATCCGTTCAAACAGTTCTGTCTTATCTTTTGCAGCCATGGGCAGGCCTCCAGTCCGTCAGTGGTGATATGCAGCAGCCCGCATTGTCTGCGGAAAGCCGCCAACTACTACTTTATCACAATCCAGTGCTAAATCAACCCGAATCCGCCCCTGAAAAAATCCTTGCTGTTCCGAAAGCCGCGGATATGGTATGCTTAGGCGGAACGTGTGATGCGGTGCGGCAGGAGGAAGAACCGGACCGCAGCCTGATCAGGAGATCAGGATATACAAGGAGATCAGGATGGAAATCAGAAAATCAACAGAGCAGGATATCCCGCGGATGATGGAGATCTACGCCCGCGCCCGCGCGTTTATGGCGGAGCACGGCAATCCGAACCAGTGGGGCCCCACTAACTGGCCGCCGGAGCCGCTCATCCGGCAGGATATCGCCCGGGGGCACAGCTATGTCTGCGTCCATGAGGGGCGTGTGGTCGGGACCTTCTTTTTTATCAGCGGCGAGGATATCGAGCCCTGCTACCGGGACATCACGGACGGGGCGTGGCTTGACGATTCGCCTTACGGCGTGGTGCACCGCATCGCCTCGGACGGCAGCGTAAAGGGGGTCGGCGCGTTCTGCATCGGCTGGGCTTACGATCAGTGCGGCCACATCCGCATCGATACCCACGGGGACAACAAGGTCATGCAGAATCTGGTGAAGAAACTCGGGTTCGTGCACTGCGGCACGATCTACGTGGAGGAGGACAACTATCCCCGTCTGGCATTTGAAAAGATAAGAAGATTAAGAAACTGAAGAGGAAAACCATGGCAGCAGCACACAATAAAGACCGATTTGAATACCTGACCAAAACGCCGGTGCGCAGGCTCATCCTGCGGCTTTCCGTGCCGACCATCCTGAGCATGCTGGTCACCGGCATCTACAATACAGCGGATACGTTTTTCGTGGGCCGCATCTCGACCCAGGCCACGGCGGCCGTCGGGCTTGTCTTCTCCGTGATGGCGATCATCCAGGCCGTCGGCTTTTTCTGCGGACAGGGCTCGGGCAGCTACCTGTCCCGCATGATGGGCGCGGGAAAGATGGATGAGGCCCAGAATATGGCCTCCACAGGCTTTGCCCTTTCCCTGGTGCTGGGCGTCGCGGCGGCGGTCCTGGGCAACTGCTTTGCCGTGCCGATGTGCCGCATGCTGGGCGCGACCGAGACGACCATGCACGATACCCTCGTCTATATGCGGATCATCCTGGCCGGCGCGCCGTTTATGATGGGGCAGTTCGTGATCAACAACCAGCTGCGGTTCCAGGGAAACGCCTTCTACGCCATGATCGGCCTTCTTGCGGGCGCCGCCATCAATATGGTCCTGGACCCGCTGCTGATCTTCGGTTTCCACATGGGCGTTGCCGGAGCGGCGGTCGCGACGGTCGCCGGGCAGATGATCAGCTTTTTTGTTCTGCTGATCGGAAGCCGCCGGGCAGAGGGCGTGCGGGCGCAGCTGAAAAACGTCCGCTTTAACCGGCATTATCTGCTGGAGATCGTAAACGGCGGCATGCCGTCCCTGGTGCGCCAGGGGCTCGCCGCCACCTCCACCATCCTGCTCAACAACGCGGCTGGAGCTCTGGGCTCTGACGCGGCGATCGCGGGCATGTCGGTGGTGACCAGGGTGATGATGCTGCTCTCCTCGGCCCTGATCGGGTTCGGACAGGGCTACCAGCCGGTCTGCAGCTTCAACTACGGGGCCGGCCTGCGCAGGCGGGTAAAGGAAGGCTACCTGTTCTGCGTCAAATACGGGACCATCCTGCTGCTGGGCGCCTCCGCGCTCTGCATGGCCTTTGCCCCGCAGATCATCGGATTCTTCCGCGACGACGCGGATGTCATCCGGGTGGGCAGCTTCGCGCTGCGCGCGCAGGCCATTTCCCTGCCGCTGATGGCGACCATCGTCATGACGAATATGATGCTGCAGTCGACGGGCAAGGGGTTCAAGGCCTCCATCGCCTCCGCCTCGCGCAGCGGACTCTTCTTCATCCCGCTCATTCTTATCCTGCCGCGGCTCTTTGGCCTGACCGGCGTGGAGATCACGCAGGCGATCGCCGACGCGCTCTCCTTCCTGCTGGCTGTCCCGCTGGCGGTCTCTGAGCTGAAGAAGATGGACGAGGATGTGCCGGCGGCATCCGGGCAGACAGCCCGGTAAGGATGCGGGACCGGTCTCTCAGATCATCTCCGGTTCCACGACTTTTCCCTGGTAGCCTTCTTCATAGAGGATATCCAGATGGGTGCACCCGTTGAAAGCCAGCACCTCGATGCGTTTTACCCCCTTCGGGATGGTGATCTTCCGGAGGGATGTACATTCCTCGAAAGCAGCGGCTATCTGCTCGAGGTTTTTCGGAAGAACGACCTTTTTCAGGCTTTCACAGAAGAAGAAGGTCCCGCTTTCGATGCGCCTGATATCCGGGGGCAGAATGATCTCTTCAAGGGCGCCGCAGCCATGGAAGGCATTCCTGCCGATCACGCGCAGGCTGTCGGGCAGGCGGATGTCTTTCAGCGCGCGGCAGTTTTCAAAAGCACCATTCCCCAGTTCTTCCAGTCCGGTATGGATGGTCACTTCTTTCAGAGAAGTACAGGAAAAAAATGCACGGCGGCCGATCGTTTTCACGCCCGGCCCGATGATGACCTTTTTTATATTTCCATTTCCGCGAAATGCCCTGTCTGCGATCGAGGTGACCTCCTCCGGAACAGTAACCTGTTCCTCCTTTCCCTGATAGCACACCAGACGTCCGCTCCGGATGACAAAATCTCCCATTGCCGCCTGCCATGGCGTTCCGTTAAAGGAATCTTCCATAAATTCCCAGACAGGCCCGCCCTCATGATCTTCAGGAAACTCCGCTTTTTCCAGGTGAATACAATCGGCAAATGCCCCGAAACTGATCGTTCTTTTCTCTGCCCCGCGGGCAGGCAGGAAGCGTACGGCTTTAAGGCCGCTCTCTGCAAACGCGTCCATGTCGATCAGCTGCAGACTGCCGGGGAAAACAGCCTCTTCAAGCCGGGCGCATCCCCGGAAGGCATAACAGCCGATCCTGATCAGGGTGTCGGGAAACCGGATGGAAGAAAG
>CAMOKZ010000172.1 GCA_946618155.1 uncultured Lachnospiraceae bacterium
GCATAGGGGCAGCCCGGTCGAAACTTTTCGACCCCCGGGGAGGGGTCGCCACCTCTGGACCGCGCGCCCGCGCGCTCAGGTGATGCGCCGCGCCTGCCTGGGTGCGCGCCCGCGCCGGGGAGCGCGCTGCGCGCCGGGGCGGGAGGAAATCGCTGTCATTTTGATCGCTGTTCCCTGCGGTCTCTGGCCATCTCCATGGCCGTCTTCTGATCGTGATGATACTTGCAGAGGCTCTGCAGGTTGGTCGGATCTATGAAGCGCTGCCAGTCTCCGCGGTGCGGCTGGATGTGGTCGACTACTGTCGCCCAGGTCCTCTTCCCTGCTTTGGCACACTCTCTGCAGAACGGTTCCTGCAGCAGGTGCTCTGGCCTTATGTGCTTGGTCCAGACCGGATGGTTGTACCAGCTGTGGTACTCTGCGCTGATCCGGCGCTTGTGCGTCGGCCTGTGCCGGTCGCAGTAGCCGTCGCGCGTGAGCACGCTGCAGCCTGGATGTCGGCATGGTCTCAGCGGTTTCTGTGCCATCTGCTCACCTCCGAGGGAAAAACAAAAAGCCAGAGCCAGCGGTCGCACGTCATGGTGCGGTTCGCTGGCTCTGGCTCTCAAAGCTCTGGCCCTGTTTAAGCGTCAGTGGTATGTCGTTTTTGCATCGTCGGCAGTGGATATAGACAAGCTCTGCCGACTCATCCGGCCGGCGTTTCTTCAGCCGGTTGTAACCACAGATCGGGCAGCTGATCCACCCGTCCGGGCTCGTGTTTATTCTACCAGATTCTCGCATAGTTTCAACCCCTCACGCCGAATTTTCCCTATTGTTAACATAGATTTCAAGTCAGAAAAATTAATAAAAAGCTCAGCACCGCTGCCGTCTGCGCCTGCGCGCCCTGGGTGCCTTGTGCCCAATCCGGGCACCGTCGAAACGATACTTAATAATGTGCGAAGAGAATGGATTGTCGGGATCCTTGTAGTCCATCAGGACCGTGCTGCCTTCGGGTGCTGCGATCTCATAGTCGTCGTCCACCGTGATGGTGTCGACCTCCGGCCGTTTGGCATTGCGCGTGCAGCTCCAGCTGTGCAGCCCTGGCCGGCTCTCATACTCTTGGCACTCCCGCAGCTCTTTGGACATGTACCTTGCAAGGGTCTCGTGGTTCTTTTCCTCGTCGACTCTGAGCTTTTCTGCCTGGACGTCATTGCCGTAGATCCAGCAGCTGCGCAGCATGTCCAGATCGTTCCCGGTGTTATCGATGACGATGTGGTGGTGCCATCGTCCGGAGTCTGATGTCAGGATCTCCGGAGCGCTGACCACGACCGGCTCCGGCAGCCCCGCTGCTTTTCTCGCCTTCCTGAGCTTCTGCAGGAAATATTTTAACCTCGCCTGCGCTGTTGGCCGGTCCTTCGGCATGTGCGCATCGTCGTAAGTAAGCGTGACCACCAGCCCGCTGCCTGCGGTTGGGTAGTTCATCGCCAGGACGAGCTCCAGCTTCTGATAGCTGTAGATCTGATTCATCCGGCGCTGAGCAGCTGAGCTGGCCTTCTGCTTTGCGGCTCTCTGATCCGGCGTGTCATATCGGCTGCGCCGGTAGGTCAGCACATCCACCTTGATGCCGCCGGCATCGATCCTCTTCAATGTTTTGGCCACGGTCAAACTCCTTTCGGTGTGTAGACCGTGGCCCTGAAGGCTCTCGTCCTTAATTCTAAAATATGACTTGTAACCGGATTTTTCAACCGGAGGATTTTTGGCTTTTGTGGCCGACATCGATGTCGGCCACAAGATCTTGATCAGCGACCGAGCAGCTCCGCGATCTTGGTCGGCTCGGCATCGTCGAAGTCGATAAAGTCAAAAAGCTCGTCGCACATGCGCTCAGGCTCCGCGGCGGGGGCGTAGGTCATCCACTCCGGCCCGTCTTTATGTGGTTCATTCTTGTAGGCGAAAAGCTGGCCGTTACGATCCCTCGCGATGTATTTATACCCTTCGTCGTCTGCCTGCATCAGGAAGCCGAGCTCCAGATCGCTCATCTCGATCGGCGGATCCGGCTCGGCCGGGGTGTAAAGCTGACCGGCCTCCGCCAGCGCAGCCACCATCACATCGAAGACCACCTCCGGATCCGCGCCGCGGTTGATGGTCGAACGGATCCCGCCTCGCATCTGGAGCTTCAGGATGGGCAAGCTGTCCTGGAGGGAATTGTCCAGGACCGCGGTATTGATTTCGTCCAGATTAATCAGGACATTGTCGACTCTTACAAACATCACTTATCTCCTTTCGCGACCACCCGGTCGAAGTAGTAAATCACGGCGGCTCTGTAGCCGCAGTTCGGGCACCTTATGTATGGCATATCGTCGAGCTTGTTCTGCCTGGTTCGGTAGGCGGTGTCTCCGTTAACCAGGAACTCTTTCCCGCAGCGCAGGCAGGAGACAGTCGTGTTTTCGTTCATGATCTTCGGGAAGTCGATGCCCCCCACCACCAGAGTCCGCCGGATCGGGAAGTGTACCTTCGCCGGTCTGCCCGGCGTGCCTTTTGTTTCCATCATCTTCTTGCCTCCACCGGGAAGAGGTCTTCCCGGATTATCACATCGTAAGATCTTAATGCTTCCAGCTTCATGCTTTCTTTTGTGAATACGCCGCTGCTGATCAGGTACCGGATGGCGTCCGCGATCAGGGCGACGTCCGGCGGGACTGGGTCCCCGCCGGGCAGCCGCACATATTCAGACAGGAAGGCGGCGATTCTTGCGTAATACCCTTTGATCATGCGTACTTTTTGTAATCGGCTGCGATGTCTTCATCGTCGAGGTAGATGTAGGTCATTGTTGTGTCGAGTTTGGTGTGACCGAGCAGCCTCGAGACCTTTTCCAGCGGCATCCCCTTCCGCAACAGGTCGGTGGCCTGCGTCCGACGGAACTTGTGCGGGTGCACATTCTTGACGCCGGCCCGCTTAGCCACCCGCTTCAGCATGGCGCGCACGCCGCCCGGTGTCAGCCTTCCCAGCCTTCCGATGAAGAGTGCAGGATCGTCGTCTTCGCGTTCCGCCAGATAGGCCTTCAGGTAGAGCTCTGTCTCTTCGTCAAAGTGCACATAGCGCTCCTTGGCGCCTTTGCCGTAAACCTTCACACGCCGCTTTATCATGTCAATGTCATCGATGTTGATCCGGCACATCTCGCTGATTCTGCAGGCCGTGGACCGCAGGAAGTGGATGATCGCCAGATCCCTGCTGTTGTCCGGATCCCATGCGGCGCCCTCCAGCCTGGCCACGTCGACCTTGCTGTACGGAGTTTTGACCTCTTTCGGCACTTTGATCGTCGGGACCCGGAGCATCGGATTCTTCGGGACAAACTCTTCGGTCGCCAGCCAGGTGAAGAATGAGTTGTAGACGGTGCGGTGGCCTGCCCGCGTCTTTGCACAGAGGCCGAAGTCCTCTTCCTGCCGCGTGAAATAAGCCATGATGTCGTGGGTTGTCATATCCACGAAGGGCATGTCCATCTGATCAAGCATCTGAAGCAGGACGTACTTGTAATGCGAGATGGTCTCCTGCGAGCAGCCCTGCACCTTCTTGGCGTCGAGGAAATACTGCAGCAGCTGCATGGAGTCCTTGCCGCGGGCGCCTTCCGGCAGCTTCGCCCTGGTGATGTCGAATCTCTCATTCACCGCGTCCAGTGCCTCCAGCACGCGGTCTCTCTGCTCGATCGTGAGGAAGACGAGCTTCTCGCTGAGCTCATCCCTCTGGATCCTTTTGTCGTATATGCTCATGGTCCTGTGTGCTCCTTTCTGATATAAATCAAATCCTTCTGTTCCACTTTCGGACCGCACCAAGTTCGGTCCGGAAATACTGATTGTCTGCGTTATAAATGATGCAGTCGTAATTCATGCAGACGACCTCGAAGGCCTGCATCGGTTTGCAAGACGGCCGAGGGTACCGTGTGTCAGTCTTGAGGGCCGGAGCCTCGCCGCAAAATGGGCAAGGCTTCAGCCTATATTTGGATTCGATCTGGTGCTGGAATCCAATCTCTCACACCTCCGGGAGTTTGTACCATCTGAAGACGGTCTCCCCTGCCCTGACCGGCACGCCCGTGCCGATCGTGACGAAGTGGCTGCCGTCCCATTCCATTGTCCCGTAGCGCGTGGCCTGCGGCGTCTCCTCTTTCCCGACGCCGATCCGCACGGAGTAGACGCCCTTGGCCGTCGGGGATCCGGTCGACCACTGCGGCGTCGCGCCTCCCTTCGGGTCATCTGTCCTCATAAAGAGGTAGTCGAGGCTCACCCCCAGCAGATCCCCCATCATGGCCATCTGCCGCATCTCGTTCGGCCCCTGATCCCAGTGGAATGGCACCGGGACTTCAACATTGTCGTTTTTCGCAGGGCGACCGGCGAGAAGATTTTCAGCATCCTGTCTGCTGAGGCTGTAGGTCTGCAGAAGATGGTCGTCTCTGTAGCTGTCCTTACCTGCGAGCTTGCGCTGCAGCTCGTCGAAACTCATGCCGGCGTC
>CAMOKZ010000173.1 GCA_946618155.1 uncultured Lachnospiraceae bacterium
GCCACCACCGGCGTCGGCCTTCTGGAGTCGAAGACCTCGGATGCGGTCATGAACTGATCCAGCACGGAGGTGTTGCCCTGGGACGCCTGGTAGAGCTGGTAGCCGTCCAGGTCGATGCGGCCCTGGCGGACGTAGCTGTCTGTGATCTGCACCCAGTAGGGCACTGAGCCGTCTACGTTGCAGTAGAAGTGGTAGCCCGCGCTGTTGTAGTAGGCGTACTGCTCGTTGTCGGCGCTGTAGCCCTCCCAGCTGCCGATGTCATTGCCGTGGGCGAAGATGATCGTATCCACCGGGCCGACGATGTTCTGCACGGTGTTTACCCACTTTTCGTTGTCGACGGCAAGCGCCTCGGCGCTCTTTCCGGTCACGCTCAGGTGGCCCCAGGTATGGCTGGCGAACTCCCAGCCCTCCTCTTTGAGGGCGTTGGCGATGACGGTGGCGTCCGCGATATCCTGCTCATAGTTGAAGTCCGGGTGATCCTCCAGCCATTTCGCCTGGTCGCTCATCAGGTTCTCCTTCACCTTGTAGTCGATGTCGGTGCGGTAGCCGAATACGCCGTTGTAGCCGGTCAGGGCGATCAGTCCGCGCGCGCCGTGATAGGCGCCGTCCGGATGCTCCTCGAGGAAGGTGTTGAGGCGCGGGACTACGTCATAGTCGCCGACGTGCTCGCTGCCGTCCGTCATGACGTAATGGCATTTCACCTTGCCGTTTTCGTCGAGAACGAGGTGATCCGGGAAGCTTGCGGATTCGTAGGAGTGATAGTAGCTCAGGTCGTCGACGGAAAGCACCACGGCCTTTTTGCCCTCCGGCAGCATCAGCTGCGTGTTCGGGGTGAAGTGAACCGTCCCGTCCGCGTCCACGGTCTCGGTCACGAGGTCGCGCAGGCGCACGTAGACGAAGCCGTTGTCGTAAAGGGACTGGGTGATCTTGTCGAACTCATCTACCGTCGTCATCCAGGCGTTCATGCCGTCCACGGCGAACTGACCGAGCACGGAAACGTTGAAGGCCGCCTCCGGGTCGTTGACCAGGGAGTGGTAGAAGATATGGGGCACCGTCAGCACGTCGACGGGCACGCAGGCGTCCCGCTCGGCTTCGTAGGTGCTGATCTGCTCAGTGATGGCTGCATTATCCTCATAACCGGGGATCTGGGTCAGCAGCGCGATGGCGCCGTCATAGTCGTAGCCGGCGGCCAGCAGGCGCGCGTTCTCCATGATGTCTTCCGGGGTGCCCTCCGCAGCTGCGGATGCATCCGGGGCCTGCGTCTGTGCCTGGGTCTGCGCTTCGGTCTGGGCCTCAGTCTGTGCCTGGGTCTGCGCTTCGGTCTGGGCCTGGGTCTGCGGTTCAGTCTGGGTCTGCGTCTGCGAGGAGATCACGACCGTGCCGCCATCTGCGCCGCTCTTTGCGGAGCCGGTCCTGCCGCGCAGCGCGATGAACCATATCGCGGCAGCGGCTGCTGCAAGGATGGCGATAAAGCCGAGGATCATCAGGATGCGCATGCGGCGCTCCCTCTCTCTGCGCCTGCGGCGTCTCTCCCGGCGCTGCGCCGCGAGAAGTTCGTAATCATCGTCGTGATTCATCCCGTACTGCGGATCTGTCATTGTTCATTCCCCCTTAACTGCGGTATCCGTGTTTACCAAAGTGTACCATATCCCGCCGGATGGGGCAACGGTTGCCGAGACGCCGGTTTGATGGTACAATGTCCCTGTTTACAGTCAGAAAAGCAAAGCGGCTGCCACGGGCAGCCTGGAGCGGCATCAATGAATAAGGAAAAAGAAAGGCCCGCGGGGCCGAAAGAGGAGATGGCGCGCGTCTGCTACGCGGCGGATGCGGCGGCCGCGGACAGGATCATGGAGATCCTGCGCAGTGCCGGAATCGAAGCGGCCAGGGAGGGCGGCACCAGGGATATCTACAAGGCCGGCTCTCTGATGGGGGAGGAGATCCTCGTTCCCTTCGATGATCTTGAAGAGGCCAGGCGCCTGCTGCGCGAAGAAAATGAGATGGCGGAGGATGCGGCCGGGACGGCTGCCGGCGGACCGGAGGGGTGCGAAAAACAGGGCCTCTGGCGGCAGATCGCGATCGCGGCAGTCATGGTCGTCCTGCTGATGCTGCTGGCGGGCCTTGTCGGTGCGCTGCCGGGCAGATAAAGGAAAAAGAAAAGGACAGGAGAGTACAGTATTGAACCTGATGAAACGGATAATTGGGCAGAAGAAAACAGCGCGGCTCGCGCTTCTTATGCTGGCGGCGGCCCTGCTTTGCAGCGGGTGTCTGGGACGCAGCGGGGGCGGCGTGCACACCGCGAAGGGCATGACGCTGATCGAAGCGGGAGACTGCGAGGGCGCTCTGAAGGAATTTGAGACCGCCATTCTGGAGGGGGAGGACGAAGTGCCGGCCTACCGCGGCCAGGGCATCGCCTACATGGGACTGGATCACTGCGAGGAGGCGGCGGTCTCCTTCGACATGGCCCTCTCCTACACGGACAGAAAGATGGACAAGACAAGGCAGGATATCCTGCTCTACAAGGCCTCGGCCTGCTGCCGGTCCGGCAGCTATGAGGAGGCCAGGGACGCCTGCGACAAGCTGCTCGAGCAGGATGAGACCCTGACGGAAGCCCTGTTTCTGCGGGGCGTTGCCTGCCTGGGCCTCGGCCAGCAGGAGCAGGCCAGAACGGCCTTTGACGCCGCCGGCGCATCCAGCGGGGGAGACTATGATCTTTACCTGCGAATCTACGAGGTGTATGAATCCCGCAGCCTGACCGCCATCGGCGACGAGTACCTGCAGACTGCACTGCAGATCACGCCCTCCGGCGATGAGGACTACTGCCGGATGGGACAGATCTACTATTATCTGCGCCAGTATGACCAGGCGCAGGAGGTGCTGCGCAGCCCGGTGGAGAAGAAATACGTGCCGGCCCTCTCCCTGATGGGTGAGATCTATCTGGCCAGGGGCGACCACGCCCATGCGGCGGCCATGTACCAGGACATCGAGGACAGAGAGGGGAAGAGCCCCGTCAGCTGCAACGGCCTGGCACTGTGCAGCCTTGCCCAGGGCGAGATCGAACAGGCCCTCGCCTACATCGAGGAGGGACTTGCCCTGGAGGGCGAGGAAGGAAAGCAGGAGCTGTATTTCAACGAGATCGTCGCCTATGAGCGCCTGCTGCAGTTCGATACGGCGAAGCAGAAGGCGCAGGCCTTCATCGAGCGGTATCCCGCGGACGAGGCGGGCAGGAAGGAATATGACTTCCTGATGACCCGCTGAGCGGAAAGGAGCGCGGATGGAAGAGACCATCGGCAGAGAGCCGGAGCGGTTCATTCTGGTTGGCGTATCCGGACGCCTCAGAGAGGAGGCGGCCCAGTCCCTGGACGAGCTGGAGGAGCTGACAAAAGCCGCCGGCGCCGAGGCGGCGGGGCGCGTCCTGCAGAGCCTCGAGCGGCCAGATCCGGTCACCTACGTGGGAAGCGGCAAGCTTCTGGAGATCGAAGCGCTGCTGGACGCCTGCGAGGCGGACGGGATCATCTGTGACGACGAACTGTCCACGGTACAGCTGCGCGAGCTGGCCGACGCCCTCGGCTGCAAGATCATGGACCGCACCCTGCTGATCCTGGATATCTTTGCCATGCGGGCAAGGACAAAGGAAGGACGGCTGCAGGTGGAGCTGGCGCAGCTCCAGTACAGGCTGAGCAGACTTGCCGGGGCGGGAAAAGCCATGTCGCGTCTGGGCGGCGGAATCGGGACCAGAGGTCCCGGCGAAAAAAAGCTGGAAACAGACAGGAGAAGGATCCGCAGGCGGATCACATCCCTGAAAAGAGAGCTCGCGGAGGGAAAGGCGCACCGTGAGCTTTTGCGTGACGGGAGAAAGCGCGGGCTGCGGCCCGTGGTATCCCTGGTCGGCTATACGAACGCGGGAAAATCCACGCTGTTCAACGCCCTCACCGGGGCGGGCGTGGGCGCGGTGAACCGGCTGTTCGACACCCTGGACTCCACGACCCGCGTCACGCGGATGCCCGACGGGCAGGAGATCCTGCTGACCGACACAGTAGGCTTCATCCGCAAGCTGCCCCACCATCTCGTGGAGGCATTCCGCTCGACCCTGGAGGAGACCGCGAAGGCGGACGTCATCGTGCACGTCGCCGATCTGTCCTGTCCGCGGCTGGACGAGCAGATGCATGTCGTGGCGGAGACCCTGCATGACCTCGGCGTAAAAGGAACGCCGATCATCACGGTCCTGAATAAAGCAGACAGGCCGGACGCCGATCCGGTGCGCAGCCATGCGCCGGGCTCGGACTACACGCTGCGGATCAGCGCCCTCACGGGCCAGGGCCTGGACCAGCTGATGAGCCTGCTCTCCGAAGTCACCACCCGGGACCAGGTCGTGATCGAGCGCCTCTATTCCTACGAAGACGCCGGAAAACTCTCCCTGATCAGGCGCTACGGCCAGATCTACGA
>CAMOKZ010000174.1 GCA_946618155.1 uncultured Lachnospiraceae bacterium
TCGAGATCCCGGCCTCGCAGCGGCGGAAGGCATCCGAAGCAGACCATAGAAGCCGTACAGGCGAACTGGTCTGCGAGGAGCCTTCCGCCGCAAGAGGCCGCTTAAGTCAAAACAAGGGGACCGCACCATCCAGTGCGGTCCCCTTAATCATTCTATCCGTTTGTCTGCGCTCAGTGCGCCGCCTGAAGATCCTGCGTGCTCTCGATCTCCATGATCATATCCACGCGGTTCTGATGGCGCCCGCCCTGGAACTCCGACTCCAGCCAGGTGTCCACGATCAGCTTGGCCAGCTCCACGCCGATCACGCGGGCGCCGAAGGCCAGCATATTGCTGTTGTTGTGCTCACGGGACATCTTCGCCGTGTAGGGCTCGCTGCAGACGCAGCAGCGGATGCCGTGCACCTTGTTGGCGGCCAGGGAAATGCCCAGGCCCGTACCGCAGATGATGATCCCGCCGTCGACCTCGCCGGCAGCCACCATCTTCGCGGCCTTATAGCCGGCGATGGGATAATTGAAGCTGGTCGGCTCATCCGTGCCGACATTGACGATCTCATATCCCTTCGCCTCCAGGTATTCGATCAGTTCGCGCTTCATCTCCAGCGCAGTGTGGTCGTTTCCGATTACGATCTTCTTCATTGATCCAGTGCTCCTTCCCCGAACCTGACCTTCAGGTACCGCTTGATCGCTTCCACGCAGCCTTCAAACCCCAGCTTCTCGCTGTTGAGACAAAGATCATAGTTGCGGGCGTCATGCCAGATCTGTCCGGTATAATAATGATAATAGTCTCCGCGGTATTTATCCGTCTTCTGGACAAATTTCTCCACGTCCCTGCCCGTGTGGGCTCCTCTCTCGATCGCCTGCTGGAGGCAGAACTGCGGCGAGGCGTGTACGAAAACGCTCACCACGTTCGGCTCGTCCCGCAGGACGTAGTCGGCGCACCTGCCGATGATCACGCAGGGCTCTGTCTGCGCGAGTTCTTTGATCACCTTGGCCTGGTAGTTGAACAGGTTATGATTGGAGGTGAAGTCCTCACTCTCAGGCTGGATCAGCTCCCCGTGATACTGCCTGCGCATGATGCCGAACAATGTCGTGGTCTTTAATTTTTCGTCCACCTGGTTGAACAGCGCCTCGTTGATTCCGCTGTCTTCGGACGCGAGCCGCAGAATCTCCCGGCTGTATGCCCGGATCCCTAAATCCTTTGCGAGCATATACCCGATGGTCTTGCCGCCGCTGCCGTACTGCCTCGCGATCGTGACAACGATTTTCTCCATCTCATCCCCTCCTTCTTACTCCTTACTCGCCAAGATAGGCTTTTCTGATATCCTCATCGTCCATCAGTACGTGCGCATCCCCGTCTTTGACGACGCGGCCGGTCTCCAGCACGTAGGCCCGGTTCGCGATGCCCAGCGCCTTCCTTGCGTTCTGTTCCACGAGCAGGACCGTGGTGCCCGCCTCGTTCACGCTGCGGATGATATCAAAAATCTCGCCGACCAGGATGGGCGAGAGCCCCATGGAAGGCTCATCCATCAGGATGATCTTCGGATGCGACATGAGCGCCCGGCCCATCGCCAGCATCTGCTGTTCACCGCCGGAAAGCGTCCCGGCGATCTGGTTCCTTCTCTCCTCCAGCCTGGGGAACCGCTTGTAGACCATGGAAATGGCCGCCTCGGTCTCCTCCTTGTCCTTGCGGGAATAGGCACCCATCTTCAGGTTCTGGTATACCGTCATCTGGGAGAAGACACGGCGCCCCTCGGGGACCTGTGCCATGCCCAGGCTGACGATCTTGTGCGGCGGCGTCTTCGTCACATCTCTGCCGTCGAAGAGCACCTGCCCCGATTTTGCCGAGAGCAGTCCGCTGACCGTATGGAGGATGGTCGTCTTTCCCGCGCCGTTGGCGCCGATCAGGGCGATGATCTCCCCCTCCTCCACGTGGAAGGAGACTCCCTTGATCGCATGTATCATCCCGTAATAGACCTGCAGGTCCTTTACCTCAAGCAGTGACATCCGGTTTCTCCTCCTATTCTCCCAGGTACGCGGCGATGACTTCCGGATCGGAGAGCACCGTCTGGGTGGCGCCCTGCGCGAGCACCTCGCCGAAGTTGAGCACGGTCAGCTCCTCGCAGATGCCGGAGACCAGACGCATATCATGCTCGATGAGCAGGATGGTCATATCAAATTCCTTCCGCACGAAGCTGATCATCTCCATCAGCTCCTGCGTCTCCTTCGGGTTCATGCCCGCCGCCGGCTCATCCAGCAGAAGGAGCTTGGGGTCGGTCGCCATGGCCCTGGCGATCTCCAGGCGGCGCTGCTTGCCGTAGGGCAGTCCCGACGCGATCTTCTCGGCGTCGCCGTCCAGATCAAAGACCTTGAGGAGCTCCATGGCGCGCTCGTCCATCAGCTTCTCCTCCTTAAAGTAGGCGGGAAGGCGAAGGATGCCCGCGACCGAGCTGTAGCGGTGGCGGTTGTGCAGGCCGGCCTTGACGTTGTCCAGCACCGGCATTTTACCGAAGAGCCTGATGTTCTGGAAGGTCCTGGCGATGCCTGCCCGGCTGATCTGCGCGGTCTTCATGCCCGTGATGTCCTTGCCGTCCAGGATGACGGAGCCGGTATCCGGCTTGTAGACGCCGGTCAGCAGGTTGAATACCGTGGTCTTGCCGGCGCCGTTGGGGCCGATCAGACCGTAAAGCTGTCCCTTCTTGACCGAGAGGGAGAACTCATTGACGGCGCGGAGGCCGCCGAAAGAGATCCCGAGATTTCTTACTTCCAGCATCTGCGCCATTCTACTCGACCTCCTTCCCGTTCCTGTGCAGGAGTCTGCCGAAGTGCCGCTCTCTCCACTCGAGGACCTTCGGTGCCCAGTTGTACAGCATCATCGCGATCAGGATGATCGAATAGATCAGCATGCGGTAGTTGTTCAGGCCGCGGAGAAGCTCCGGCAGCAGCGTCAGGGCGGTCGCCGCGATCACACTGCCGCGGATGCTGCCCATGCCGCCGAGCACGACGAACACCAGCACGAGGATGGAGGTATTGAAGTTAAATTTGCTCGCGGTCAGCGTGGCAAGGTTGTGGGCGTAAAGGGTGCCGGCCGCGCCCGCCAGGGCGGCGGAAACGGTAAAGCACATCAGCTTGTATCCCGTCACGTTGATGCCGATGGATTCCGCGGCGATCCGGCTGTCCCGGATGGCCATGACCGCGCGCCCGTCGCGGGAATCGATCAGGTTCATGATGATGAACAGGGTCACCATGATCAGCACGAAGCCGGCAAAGAAGGTCGAATCCTTGGGCGTCCCCGTGATGCCCTGGGCGCCGTTGATCAGGATCTTCCCGTCGGGCGCCATGCCCAGAGAAAACTGGTCCCGCATGGAAAAATGCAGGCCCGCGCCGTCCACGCCGATGTAGATGACGTTGATCACGTTCTTGATGATCTCACCGAAGGCGAGGGTCACGATGGCGAGGTAGTCGCCCTTGAGGCGCAGCACCGGGATGCCGATCAGGAAGCCGAACAGCGCGGCCAGCGCGGCGCCGACCAGCATGGCCAGGAAAAGGCGCAGGGCGGGGACGGTGATCGTCTCCTGCACGCACTTGGAGAAGAACGCGCCGCCGAAGGCACCCACGCACATGAAGCCGGCGTGGCCGAGGCTGAGCTCGCCCGAGATGCCGACGACCAGGTTAAGGGAGACCGCCAGCACGATATAGACGCAGATCGGGACCAGAAGGCCCTTCATCAGGCTCGAGAGCATGCCCGCGGAGGAGAGGCTCTGCATGATGATGAAGGCCACGACCACGATGCCATAGGTGATCAGATTGTTTTTCAGCTTTTTGCTTCTCATCTTCCCACCTACACTTTCTCCGTGACTTTCCTGCCCAGAAGCCCGGCGGGCCTGACCAGGAGCACGATGATGAGCACGGCAAACACAATGGCGTCGGAAAGCTGGGAGGACACGTAGGCCTTGCCCAGGATCTCGATCACGCCGAGAAGAAGTCCGCCCAGGAACGCCCCGGGAATGGAGCCGATGCCGCCGAATACCGCCGCAACGAATGCCTTGATACCGGGCATGGATCCGGTATAGGGTGTCAGGGACGGATAGGCCGAGCAGAGCAGCACTCCCGCGATGGCAGCCAGCGCGGAACCGATGGCAAAGGTCAGCGCGATGGTCCCGTTCACGTTAATTCCCATCAGCTTGGCAGCGCCCTGGTCTTCCGATACGGCCAGCATGGCCTGCCCCGGTTTTGTCTTATTAATAAAGGTCGTGAGGGCAAATACAATAATCAGGGATGTGATAATCGTGACAATGGTCTCTCCGCTGATGGTCAGCTTCCCTCCCGCCAGCTTCAGCGGCGAAAGCGGAACAACCGAGGAGAAGGATTTCGTATTAGCCCCGAAAATGAGCAGTGCCAGATTCTGGAGCAGAT
>CAMOKZ010000175.1 GCA_946618155.1 uncultured Lachnospiraceae bacterium
TCTGCTGAAGACCGAGATCGAAAAGGTGAGGGAACAGGTTCAGAACATAGAATAAAAACACTCAGCATCAGCAGGAGGTGTCATGCCGGTCTTTATCAATATCGGATTCGGTAATCTCGTCAGCTCTTCCCAGATCGTTGCCGTGGTCAGCCCCGACGGGGCCCCCGTGCGCAGGCTCATCCAGAACGCGCGGGAGCAGCAGAAGGTCGTGGACGCGACCCAGGGCCGCAAGACAAGGTCCGTGATCGTCACGGCCTCCGGCCATATCATTCTTTCGGCGCTGGTCTGTGATACGATCGCGAAGAGACTTTCGGCACAGCCGGGGGCAGCATCCGCTGCCGACACCCTGCAGGACAGAAGGGAGAACATAGAATAAGCATGGCAGAAGGCAAACTGATCGTTGTATCCGGTTTTTCAGGCGTCGGGAAGGGAACGATCATCAGGGAACTGATGGAGATGCACCAGGAGTACGCGCTTTCCGTTTCCGCAACGACAAGGGACCCGAGACCCGGGGAGACGAACGGCGTCCAGTATCATTTCATCACAAGAGAGCAGTTTGAGCAGATGATCCGGGAGGATGAACTGCTGGAGTACGCGACTTATCTGGATAATTACTACGGTACCCCGAAGAGCTTTGTACGGAAAAAGCTTGAGGAGGGCAGGGATGTGCTTCTGGAGATCGAGCTGCAGGGCGCCAGAAAGATCAGGGCCGCTTTCCCTGATGCGCTGATGCTCTTTATCATGCCGCCGGACGCGGCCACGCTGCGCGACCGGCTGGTGGGACGTGGCTCAGAGAGCCCGGAGGTCATCGAGGCGAGGCTGCGGCGCGCCGGGGCCGAGGCAGAAGGCATAGAAGAGTACGATTTCGTCCTGGTCAACCAGGATTATCATGTATGCGCCCGGGAGATGCATCAGCTGATCGAAGCGCATCACAGGCGGACCATTTTCCACCTGGATTTCATCGAGCAGGTCCGCCGCGACCTGCAGGACCTGTAAACCGAAACGCAGACAGCAACCAACAGTCATATTAAAGGAGGAATTTCCACCATGCTGCATCCGTCTTATACCGACCTGATGAAGAAAGTCAACAGCGGCGTCGAGGAGGGCGAGACCCCCGTCGTCAACAGCCGCTATTCGATCGTGATGGCGACCGCGAAGCGCGCCAGACAGATCATTGCCGGCAGCACCGGCGCAACCCCGCAGGAGCGCAGGAAACCGCTCTCCACGGCGGTCACGGAGCTGAGCGAAGGCAAGATCACCATCCTTCCGGATCTGCCCGAGGACGAGCAGGACGATACGATCAAGGCCGTCCTTCGCGACGAAGCCGCGCTGCTTGGCGAGACCGTAGAGGAATTCACCGGCGCTCCGTCCTCTGAGGAAGGGGAAGAGGAAGAAGCAGAGGAATCCGGAGAGGAAGCCGAAGACGGGGACGGGGAGGCCCGCTAAGCCATGAGAACAAAGGAAACGAACGGTTTTCGCAACAGTTATATTGCCCTCTCGGTAGGGTATGTTGTCGTCGGGCTGTTCATCCTGCTGTGGCCGAACATGTCGCTCGACGCCTTTTACACCATCGTCAGCGTCGTCATGCTGGTCGCCGGCATCACCAATGTTCTTCTCTATTTCATCAAGGATGAGCGGGTTTCCGTGATGGAGAACAACCTGGTCTCCGGCGTCGTCTATGCATCCTTCGGCGCATTCATGCTGTTCCACTCGGAGTTTGTGGAGATGGCCTTTCCCTTCGGGATCGGCATCCTGCTGCTGATCGGCGCGCTGATCGTGCTGCAGAACGCCATTGACATGAGCCGTCTCGGGGCAAGGCGCTGGAAGATCTTCCTGATCTTTGTGGTCGCCCTGTTTGCCCTTGGCGCCATCCTGATCTACAAGCCCTTCGGCGGCAGGGCGCTGCTGATCTTTATCGGGCTGTCCCTGATCTTTATGGGAATCCTGAACATCGTCTCCACGCTTGTTCTGTCCCGCTGCATCAGGCGAAGCGGAATGAGACCCGGCCCCGGCGGTCCGCACCGTCCGGGACACGGCGGACCCGCTCCGGCTGCGGATGCGGGCTATCTCCCGCGGGAGACGCCTGCCGCGGATGATCCTGCCTTCCAGGCCCCGGTCGGGAAAGGGGAGAAATAACAGCATGACAGAAAGAAAGAACCGGGGGAGCGTATTTTTCGTCTCCCTCGGTTGTGATAAGAACCTGACCGACACCGAGAAGATGCTGGGGGCCCTCCACGAGGAGGGGTGGACGGTGGCTGCCTCCGAGGAAGAGGCGGACGCGATCGTCATCAATACCTGCTGCTTCATCGGTGACGCGAAGGAAGAGAGCATCAACACCATCCTGGAGATGAGCGAGCTTCGCCGGGAGGGCCGCTGCAGGGCGCTGGTCGTCACGGGCTGCCTTGCCCAGCGCTATCAGCAGGAGATCCTGGACGAGATCCCCGAGGTGGACGCCGTGATCGGCACCACTGCCTTTGACCGGATCGCCCGGGTTTTGAACGGCCTGATGGATGAAGAACCCTCCTGCACGCATACCGTGACGCTGGAGGATCTCGGGCGTCTGGCCAAACCTGCCGGACACCGGATGCTGACGACCGGCGGTCACTACGCCTACCTGAAGATCGCGGAGGGCTGTGGGAAACACTGTACCTACTGCGTCATCCCGAAGGTGAGGGGCGCCTACCGGAGCGTGCCGATGGACGAGCTGCTCGAGGAAGCCTCCCGCCTGGCGGCGGACGGCGTGCGCGAGCTTATTCTGGTGGCCCAGGAGACGACCCTCTGGGGAACGGATCTCTACGGGGAAAAGCGGCTCCACGTTCTGCTGGAGAAGCTGTGCCGCATCGAGGGCATCCGCTGGATCCGCCTGCTGTACTGCTATCCGGAGGAGATCTACGACGAGCTGGTGGAGGTCATGGCGCGGGAGCCCAAGATCTGCCACTACCTCGACCTTCCCATCCAGCACGCCAACGACGATATCCTGCGCAGGATGGGGAGAAGGACCGACAGGGAGAGCCTGGAGAGGATCATCGAAGGGCTTCGGGAGAAGATCCCGGATATCGTGCTGCGCACCACGCTGATCTCCGGATTTCCGGGCGAGACGCTTGAACAGCATGAGGAACTGATGGACTTTATCGACCGGATGGAATTTGACCGGCTCGGCGTCTTTGCCTACTCGCGGGAGGAGGATACCCCTGCCGCGTCCATGCCGGACCAGGTTCCCGAGGAGGAGAAGGAGCGGCGGCGCGACGAACTGATGGCGCTGCAGCAGGAGATCTCCCGGGACCTGAACGAGCAGCGCGTCGGCTCTGTGCTGACCGTGATGATCGAAGGAAAAGTCACCGGCGAGGAGGATGTGTGGGCCGCGCGGAGCCGCGGCGACGCGCCCGATGTGGACGGCTACGTGTTTATCCATACCGGGGCGCAGCTGATGAGCGGAGACCTTGCCCGCGTTAAGATCACCGGCGCGGGGGATTATGATCTGACAGGAGTGTTGGAAGATGAAGATGAATCTGCCGAATAAACTGACTATTCTCAGAATGTGTCTCGTACCCGTATTCGTATTCCTGATGCTCGGTCCCTGGGCGCTGACAAACGGCGGCAGGATCGCGGCCGGCATCCTGTTTATCGCCGCGAGCCTGACCGATACCCTGGACGGCTATCTGGCGCGGAAGAACAATGAGATCACGGTCTTCGGCAAGTTCATGGACCCGCTGGCGGACAAGCTTCTGGTCTGCTCCGCGATGATCTGCCTCGTGGATCTGAAACTGATGCCCGGCTGGATCGTGATCGTGATCATCGCCAGGGAATTCATCATCAGCGGATACCGCCTGGTGGCGGCTGAGAAGGGCATCGTGATCGCGGCCGGCCTGTGGGGCAAGCTCAAGACCGTGGCCCAGATGATCATGGTCATCCTGCTCGTGTTCCCCTTCACCGGCATCCTGCACACGCTGGGCCTGGTGTTCATGTGGATCGCGCTGGTGCTGACCATCGTATCCCTGGTCGACTATATCCTCAAGAACCGCGATGTCCTGAGCGAAGTGCACTGACCGGACGCGGGATGCGCGTCTGTGCTGACGAATAAAGGAGCGACAACGAAAGATGGATAAAATACCGATGAAGACACCCCTGGTCGAGATGGACGGGGACGAGATGACGCGAATCCTGTGGCAGATGATCAAGGATGAGCTGCTGCTTCCGTTCATCGACCTGAAGACGGAATACTATGACCTTGGCCTGAAGGAGAGGGACCGCACCGGCGATCAGGTGACCTTCGACGCCGCAGAGGCGGCGAAGCGCTTCGGCGTTGCGGTCAAATGCGCGACGATCACCCCCAACGCCGCCCGCGTTGAGGAGTATGACCTGAAGGAG
>CAMOKZ010000176.1 GCA_946618155.1 uncultured Lachnospiraceae bacterium
ACCTGATCTACCAGTCCGGTTTTGCCGGCATGAGATATTCCATCTCCAACACGGCTGAGTACGGCGACTATGTCACCGGCCCGAAGATCATCACCGACGAGACCAGAAAGACGATGAAGAAGATCCTGAAGGACATCCAGGACGGCACCTTCGCGAAGGAGTTCCTGCTGGATATGTCCCCGGCCGGCAAGCAGGTCCATTTCCGCGCCATGAGGAAACTGGCTGCCGAGCATCCGTCAGAGAAGGTCGGTGCCCAGATCCGCAAGATGTACAGCTGGAGCGACGAGGACAAGCTGATCAACAACTGATAAGACCCTACAGGAAAAAGAGTGGACCGTCTGCGGGCAGCCGCGGGCGGTCTTCTTCTTTGCGTTTCGTGCTGACATATATCCGCTTTTATGATATAATTACTCCAAATTGTCATTTTGGAAAAGGGGTTGGTTACCGGTATGGCAGATCGTTCTTCAACACGTTCCGCGAGAGCGCGCGTTTCTGCACGCAGGGACTACTATGATTACAATCTTCTCGCGGCGGTCATCCTGCTGACCTGCTTCGGTCTGGTCATGCTCTACAGCACCAGTGCCTACGAAGCGTCCGTGGTCTACCAGGATGACGCGTATTTCTTTGCGAAGCAGGCGGTCATCGGCGTCGTCGCCATGGTCATCATGATCGTGCTGTCCCAGTGGGATTACCATTTCTTCGCGCGTTTCGCCCTGGCGCTTTATGTTATTTCCATGTTGCTGCTGGTCGCGACAAAGTTTGTCGGACGCGAGATCAACGGCGCGACCCGCTGGATCTACATCGGCGGCGTGCTCTCGTTCCAGCCGGCGGAGCTGGCGAAGGTGGCCGTCATCCTGTTTCTGCCGGTCCTGATCGTGCAAAAGGGCGGCAGGCTCAGCAGCTGGAAGGACATGGGCCATGTCCTCGTGCCCGGTGCCATCGCGTCCATTTTCACCTTTTACTTTACGGAGAACCTGAGTACGGCGCTGATCATCGCCGGCATCACGGTCATCCTGATCTTTATCGTTCATCCCAAATACAAGCTGTTCCTCATCGCCGGCGGCGTCGTGATGGCGATCGGCGGCCTGCTTATCCTTTACGCGTCCCGCAACGCGGACAGTTCAAACTTCCGTCTGCGCCGCATCGCGGTCTGGCTCGATCCGGAGGGGTACGCGAAGGAGGGCGGCTACCAGGTGATGCAGGCGCTCTACGCCATTGGCTCGGGCGGCTGGTTCGGCAAGGGCCTGGGCAACAGCGCGCAGAAGCTGGGCGCTCTTCCCGAGGCGCAGAATGACATGATCTTTTCCATCATCTGCGAGGAGCTGGGCGTATTCGGCGCCGGCCTCGTCATTCTGCTTTTCCTGTTCCTGCTGTACCGCCTGTACTTCATCGCGAACAACGCTCCGGACCTGCTGGGTTCCCTGATCGCGTCCGGTATCTTTGTCCACATCGCCCTGCAGGTGATCCTGAACATCGCGGTCGTCAGCAACATGATCCCGACCACGGGCGTTACCCTTCCCTTTGTCAGCTACGGCGGCACATCCATCCTCTTCCTGATGATGGAGATGATGCTGGCGCTGAGCATATCGCGGCAGATACGGCTGCGGTAGGCGCTTTTCCCGATACGGAAACATGCCGCGCACCCAGCGCGGCACAAAATACATATACCAGGAGTGTGACATTTATGAGCAAAGTCAAAACAAGATTCGCACCGAGTCCCACCGGCCGCATGCATGTCGGAAACCTGCGCACGGCCCTTTACGCCTATCTGATCGCCAAGCACGAGGGCGGCACCTTCATGCTGCGCATCGAGGATACCGACCAGGAAAGGTATGTGGACGGTGCTGTCGATATCATCTACCGTACCCTGAAGGAGACGGGCCTTGTCCATGACGAGGGTCCGGACCGCGACGGCGGCGTTGGCCCCTATGTGCAGAGCGAGCGCCAGGCGGCCGGCATCTACATGAAGTACGCGAAGGAGCTGGTGGAGAAGGGCGAAGCCTATTACTGCTTCTGCAGCAAGGAGAGGCTCGAGTCCCTCAGACAGACGGTCGCGGGCAAGGAGATCATCGTCTACGACAAGCACTGCCTGCACCTTTCGAAGGAAGAGGTGGAAGCGAAGATCGCCGCCGGCGAGCCCTGGGTCATCCGCCAGAACGTGCCGCGGGAAGGCACCACGAAGTTTGAGGATGAGATCTACGGGACCATCGAGGTGCCCAACGAGGAACTCGACGACATGATCCTGATCAAGTCCGACGGCTTCCCGACCTACAATTTCGCCAATGTCGTGGATGATCACCTGATGGGGATCACCCATGTGGTGCGCGGCAACGAGTATCTGTCCTCGGCGCCCAAGTACAACCGGCTTTACAACGCCTTCGGCTGGGAAGTGCCGGTCTACATCCACTGCCCGCTGATCACGGATGAGAATCACCAGAAGCTGAGCAAGAGAAGCGGCCATTCCTCCTTTGAGGACCTGGTGGAGCAGGGCTTCGTGACGGAAGCCATCGTCAACTATGTGGCGCTGCTGGGCTGGAGCCCCGCCGAGAACCGGGAGATCTTCTCCCTGCCGGAGCTGGTCGAGGCCTTCGACTACCGGCACATCAGCAAATCCCCGGCGGTCTTTGATATCCAGAAGCTGCGCTGGATGAACGGCGAGTACATCAAGGCCATGGATTTCGCGCCCTACTATGAGCGGGTCCTGCCCGTCCTGCAGAGCGTGATCAAAAAACCGCTGAATATGGAGAAGATCGCGGAGATGGTCAAGACGAGAATCGAGATCTTCCCGGACGCCGCCGAAATGGTTGATTTCTTTGAGAAGCTGCCGGACTACGACGTCTCCCTCTACCGCAACAAGAAATGGAAGACCGATCCGGAGAAGTCCCTTCAGGTGCTGGAGGATCTGCTTCCCCGGTTCAGGGAGCAGGAGGATTTCTCCAATGACGCCCTCTACGAGGTACTGAAGGCCTATGCCGAAGAGAAGGGGCTGAAGGCCGGCTTTGTGATCTGGCCGGTCAGAATCGCCGTTTCCGGCAAGCAGGTCACCCCTGCCGGTGCCACGGAGATCATGGAGGTCCTCGGAAAGGAAGAGTCGCTGGAAAGAATTTCCCGCGGCATCGAGATGCTTAAGGAATCCTGAGGATGCGCGTCAGTCCTTCTCAGGAAAAGGCAATTACACACGGGGAGGGACCGGCCCTCGTCCTGGCGGGCCCCGGCTCCGGAAAGACGGCCGTCATCACCCGCAGGGCCGAATATCTGATCAGGAAGGCGGGCGCGGACCCGCGGCAGATCCTGGTCATTACCTTCGCGCGCTCGGCGGCGGCCGAGATGCGGACAAGGTTTGCGGCGCTGGCGGGGGAGACGCACCTGCCGGTCTCCTTCGGGACCTTTCACGCGGTCTTTTTCCAGATCCTGAAGGCGGCCTACCATTACCGCGCCGGGGACATCGTGCAGGAGGACGAAAAACTGCGGATCATCGGACAGATCCTGCGCGGACTGTCTGTCCGGGGAGAGGACGAGCGGGAGCTGACGGCCGGCGCGGCCGCCCAGATCAGCCTGGTGAAGAACGAACAGATCCTGCCGGAGCATTTTTATTCCTCCGTGATGCCGGACGAGGCATTCCGGACCCTCTACCGGGAATACGGGAGGATCCTGCAGGAGACGAGGCGGCTCGACTTTGACGATATTCTTGTGCAGTGCGCGCAGCTTCTCGCCCAGCGGCCGGATATCCTCGCCGCCTGGCAGAAACGCTTTGGCTGGATCCTCGTCGACGAGTTCCAGGACATCAACGCCCTGCAGTACGGGATCGTGCGGATGCTGGCCGCCCCCGGGAACAACCTGTTCGCGGTGGGGGATGACGACCAGTCCATCTACCGCTTCCGCGGCGCCAAGCCGGAGATCATGCAGCGCTTTGTGAAGGATTATCCGGACGCGGCCGTGATCGCTCTGGAGGAGAATTACCGCTCAGCGCCGGACATCGTGCAGGCTGCCTCGATGGTCATCGCCTGCAACCGCAGCCGCTTCCCCAAGAAGGTGCGCTGCGCGGGTCCCGCCGAGGGAAAGGTGGACCTGCGGGAGTTTGCCACCCAGGACAGAGAGTACGAGTGGATCTGCGGCGCCCTGAAGGAAAGTCTGGCGTCCGGCCGGAAGCCCGGTGAGATCGCCCTGCTTTTCCGGACGAACGCGGGAGGAAGGACGGCGGTCCGCCACCTGACGAGGCTGCGCATCCCCTTCAGGATGCGGGACGAGATCCCGGACCTGTTTGACCACTGGATCGCCCGGGACATCCTGGCCTACCTGCGGCTTGCCGCCGCGGGAGACGGCGCGATGCGGCGGGCGGACCTGCTGCGC
>CAMOKZ010000177.1 GCA_946618155.1 uncultured Lachnospiraceae bacterium
AGGACGAGGTCTCTGGCCCAGTTGCCGCTGAGCTCCAAGTTCTCGAACTCACGGTTCCAGTCCTCCACGGTCTCGAGGTCTGCGTTCGGATCGCTGACCGGCATCTCGGGGACCGTGTTCACGGTCTGCTCGGATGCGACTGTCTCTTCCGGTTCATCGACGGTAATCTCTTCGGTGCGGAAGCACTCGGGCCCATGGACATGGATGTTCAGCTCCGGCTGGTCGCAGATCAATACCCGCTCGGTCTCAAAGCAGGCGTCGGAATGCGCATGCGCACCCTGGCCTTCTTCCATGCCGCAGATCACTTCGCCGTTTTCGTCAAAACAAGACTCGGTATGCTGATGCCCCTCGCTCTCCTCCAGGCCGCAGCGCAGCATCTGAAATTCCGCATAACACTGCTCCGAGTGGGTGTGAGCCTCCCGCTCCGGCAGGGTACAGACGAGGAGATCCCCCTCATAGCAGTCGTCGTTGTGTGTGTGGGCAACTGGTTCTGCCCCATCGTGTGCATAGGGACAGTCCAGAATCTCCCTGGTATACACCTTTGCGATGGCGTTCTTGTGGAAGCCGGCGAAGGTACCCAGAGAAACGATCATGGAAAGGCACAGGATCAGCACCAGCATTCTGCGCTGTCTTTTGCGGTCCCTCAGGATCCTGTTCAGCATTGATTCATTCATTCTCTTATCCGTCCTTTTCTTCTCGTCGGACAGCGGGCAGCTTGTTGGAAAATCCCGCCGTGTTTTGATAGCGGCCTGTGTCTTTTACGTTGATAAAAAGTTACGCTTAGCTGTTACATCGAAATGTATATTAATGTGCTTCTCGACCGGGGTATATTTAAGATCTCTCCGGTAGGGCCATCCCACCGGCAAGTCTCAATCGGGACGTATTTACTACAATAATTTGAACTGTTTCGCAGATTTTTTTCTTTTTTTGATTGCAAGTTTTTCTATAATATCTAATTCTCCCACATTTTATCATTATACAAGATAATCCGTAAAAATCAATCATATATGACGCTTTTTAATATAAAGTTAATCGTTCACTTGAATTATACCTGATCCGGAATCAATAAAGGCATCTAAAATTGCAGCAATTTGCGTCAGACAGGCATTTTTACGAGATTATAGTGAAAAAGCGGCAGGGATCGCTCCCCGCCGCTCTGGCGTTATCGCGTATTTCGGTTGACCTCTGGTTCAGAGTCAGTCGATTTTCGGCAGCTTTGCGCGGTAGGCGGCCAGCTCCTCGTCGGTGGGGATGTAGTCCTCCATCTTTCCGTCGTGGAACTTCTCATAGGCCACCATGTCGAAGTATCCGGTTCCGGTGAGGCCGAAGACGATGGTCTTCTCCTCGCCGGTCTCCCTGCAGCGCTTCGCCTCGTCGAGGGCGACGCGGATCGCGTGGGAGCTCTCCGGGGCGGGAAGGATGCCTTCCACCCGGGCGAACTCTTCCGCCGCCTCGAAGACCGCCGTCTGCGGGACGGAGACCGCCTTCATCAGGCCGTCGTCATAGAGCTGGGACAGGACCGGGCTCATGCCGTGATAGCGCAGGCCGCCCGCGTGGTTCGGCGCGGGAATGAAGTCGCAGCCCAGCGTGTACATCTTTGCCAGCGGGCAGACCATTCCGGTGTCGCAGAAGTCATAGGCATACACGCCCCGTGTGAAGCTCGGGCAGGAGGCCGGTTCCACCGCGACGATCTCATAATCCGCTTCTCCGCGGAGCTTCTCACCCACGAAGGGGGCGATCAGTCCGCCCAGGTTGGACCCGCCGCCGGCACAACCGATGATCATGTCCGGCTTGATGCCGTACTTGTCCAGCGCCGCCTTGGTCTCGAGGCCGATCACGGACTGATGCAGCAGCACCTGATTGAGCACGCTGCCCAGGACATAGCGGTAGCCGGGATTGGAGACGGCCACTTCGACCGCTTCGGAGATGGCGCAGCCGAGAGACCCCGTGGTGCCCGGGTGTGCCGCAAGGATCTTCCGGCCGACCTCGGTGGTATCGGACGGAGAGGGCACCACCGACGCGCCGTAGGTGCGCATCACTTCACGGCGGAAGGGCTTCTGCTCATAGCTCACCTTGACCATGTACACCTTGCAGTCCAGACCGAAATAGCTGCAGGCCATGGAGAGCGCGGTGCCCCACTGGCCGGCGCCGGTCTCCGTGGTGACTCCCTTCAGGCCCTGCTTCTTGGCGTAATAGGCCTGCGCGATGGCGGAGTTGAGCTTATGGCTGCCGCTGGTGTTGTTTCCTTCAAACTTGTAGTAGATCTTCGCCGGGGTCTGAAGCTTTTCCTCCAGACAATAGGCCCGCACCAGCGGAGACGGCCGGTACATCTTATAAAAATCGCGGATCTCCTGCGGAATCTCGATATAGGCGTTCTCGTTGTCCAGTTCCTGCTTGACCAGCTCCTCGCAGAACACGCCGCTCAGTTCCTCTGCCGTCATGGGCCGGTGCGTGCCGGGATTGAGCAGCGGAGCGGGCTTGTTCTTCATGTCCGCCCGGACGTTGTACCAGCTCTGCGGCATCTCGCTCTCTTCGAGATAGATTTTGTAGGGAATCTTTTTTTCTGCCATGGGGAAGGCTCCTTTCTGATGGGGTGACCGGCACCCTGTATTTTGGGGCAGAAAAAAGCCCTGCCCCAGAGCTTTGCTGGGACAGGACGTCATATCCTGCGGTGCCACCCGGCTTGGTACGCGGCGCGTACCCACTTACGCATACTGTCATATGCTGACCTCTGTGACGGAAGGTCAACCCGTCTCCCATACTCCGGCGTCGCCGTTTCTGCTTGCCCTCGGAAGTCCATTCAGCCATGCGCGCCTCACTGCCTCGCACCACCCGGCAGCTCTCTGCGGAAGCATTCGCACCGCTTACTCACTCTTCTTCAACGGTTTATCGCATTATAGTGCTAAAGTTGCTGTCTGTCAAGAGGGATTTTGAAAATCCTTCGATGTCTCAGCCCTCGAGCCAGGCGCAGGCTGCCAGCGCCGCTACAGCCCCGTCGGCCGCGGCGGTGGTAACCTGGCGGATCTTCTTGCTGCGGCAGTCTCCAGCGACGAAGACGCCCGCCGTCCCGGTCATGCAGTCCTCCCCCGCGCTGACGTAGCCGCCCGCATCCAGTTTCACCACGTTTCGGAAGGCGTTGTTGTCCGGCTCATGTCCGATGGCGACGAAGAGACCGCTCAGTTCAATCCATCTCCGCTCGCCGTTCTGTTCGACGACGATGCCCTTCAGCTCCTCTTCGCCCAGCAGCTCCGTGACGGTTGCGCCCAGGACAAATTCCACATTCTCTCTGCCTCGCAGGGCTTCGACAAGCTTCTCTTCTCCGCGGAAGCGGTCTCTCCTGTGGATCAGATAGACCCGGCTGCAGGTCTCGCTGAGCAGCAGCGCATCCTGCAGGGCGCTGTTCCCGCCGCCGTTTACCGCGACGATCTGGTCTTTGAAGAAGGCGCCGTCACACACGGCGCAGTAGCCTACGCCGCTTCCCACGAGCTCTTCCTCCCGCGCGATCCCAAGCGTACGCGGTCTGGCGCCCGTGGCCAGAATCACGGCCCTGCCTTCATACTCCGTTCCGAAGGCACAGCGCACCAGCTTATGATCGACACAGTCGCGAATCTCAGCCGCCTCGTCGATCTCGACCTCTGCGCCCTGTTCCATTGCCTGCTCCGCCATGAGGTTGCCCAGATCCATGCCGCTGATCGCCGGGATCGCCGGATAGTTTTCCACCCGCGGCGACCAGGTGATCTGTCCGCCCAGGGCGTCCTTTTCCAGGACCAGAACGGATTTGCCCGCGCGCCGGGCATAGATCGCGGCGGTCAGTCCCGCCGGTCCCCCGCCGATGATGATGATATCGTACATGCCTTCCTCCTGTGTTCTCTTCCCATTTACGAACAGCGTATGGCGGTCATTCCATACGCTGTCCGATGTCTCATTCAGTTGCTTTGTTTTCGCTTCGGCCGAGGCTCCGGCCTTTCACGTGCGAGGCTTCTCAGGCGGTCCTGCTCACGTAGGTCTTGATGGCGCCGGCGCCGGCATACTTGCTGCCGTCCGGCAGCACCAGCGTGGGCGCCTGCCGCACGCCGTAGGACTTGGCCAGCTCCGGCTCTTCCGTCGCCAGGACCTTCCGATAGGAGAAGCCCATCTTGTCCATGAAACTCATGGCGATTTTGCAGTTCGGGCAGGTCGCGGAAACGAAAAGGATCGGGTCGCCCGTCTGCTCCGCCTTCGGCGCATCCTGCTGCGCTTCCTCTTCCGTCGCGTTCTCCAGCGGGACGGGTCCCACATGCTTCAGGAGGGAGTTTGCGATCACGTATTCGCGGCGCTCCTTGAACTCCTGGGTCTTGCC
>CAMOKZ010000178.1 GCA_946618155.1 uncultured Lachnospiraceae bacterium
TATCAGTTAAAATATACCAGATCGGTCTGCGGCGCCTGGGCCGGCTCGATCTTCTGTGCGACCAGCACCGGGCCCTCGCCCCTGTACTCGGCCATGTACTCATAGCTCACCTTCGCTGTGATCTTCACCCACTGCTTCTGGGCGGGAAGGGCCATCCCCTTTGCCCGGCAGATGTAGCCGATGAAGCGGATGTCGTTCTCACAGCAGGTCATGGCGTTGCGTCCCGGGATAAAGCAGTCCTTCGGGAACTGCCTCGGGATCATCACCTTGCCCAGGAACTGCACGGTCCTGTTCTTATAGCGCTCCGGTGAATCGGCGAGATCCAGGTACCAGAGACCGAAGTCCTGGTCGTCGATCTGGATGACGTCCGCGCTCAGGTCGTAGGGCGGCTGTGCCTTGCCGATATCCAGCTGGCGTCCCATCTCGTCCTCGAAGCCGAGCATGGCCCCCTGGTTGACCGCCTTGACGGTCCTGCGGAATTTCTGCAGGTCCATGTCCAGCGAGCACCGGTTGAAAATGACCATCTCCGTGTAGGCGAAGATATTGCTCAGGATGCTGCGCATGTTCGCCAGGTACATCTCAAAGGTACTGCCGTCCACCAGGGTGATCACCTGCACGATCTCCCAGCGGCGGGGCAGCTTCATCTCCCCGAATTTTTTCGCGTCCCACATGCCGTTGAATTCGACGAAGACGCGGGCGGGACGGTATTTTTTCCCGCACTGCTCCAGGAAAGCGGTGGTCAGGTCCTCTTCCTTTTCCACGCGGACGATCTCGATCCCGCGCCGTTTCAGGCGGGCCTCGTCATATTCCTCCTCGCCCTCCTCGCAGAGCAGAAGGAGCGTGCGCGCTCCGTCTGCAAAGTCAGGGCTGTCAAGGACGTCCCGGATAAAGGAGGTCTTGCCGCTCTCCAGAAATCCTGTGATCAGATAAATTGGTGTTTCCAGCATGCTGCTACTCCGTTCCCCGCGGCTGTCCGCATCAGAGGCCGAACAGCTCTTCCAGCTTGTCTTCCTTCAGTTCCGCACCGATCACGCACAGGCGTCCGGTATAGTCGGGATCGCCCAGGCGCAGTTCCTTCTCGCCGGGAACCATATCGAAATAGATCCAGGTCCCGTCCTGCGCGGGCACCATGCCCTTTGCGCGGAGCACCATGCCGTAGGTCTCCTGATCGCCGAGGGCGTCCAGGATGCTGCTGATCTGTTCGCGGGTAAATTTGCGCGGCGTCTCACGGCCCCAGCTCGTGAAGATGTCGTCCGCGTGATGATGGTGATGATCATGATGATGGTCATGGCCGTGATGATCATGGTCATGGTCATGATGATGTTCATGTTCATGCTCGTGATCGTGGTCATGATGATGCTCATGTTCATGTTCATGCTCATGTTCATGCTCATGCTCGTGGTCATGCTCATGCTCGTGCTCATGATCATGGTCATGATGATGATGGTGGTGCTCCTCCTCCTCGGCCAGCAGTGCCTCAGCCAGGGAGACGGACTCCTCCATGACGGCCAGGATCTGCTTGCCGTCCAGCTCATCCCAGGGCGTCGTGATGATGCGCGCCTTCGGGTTCTTTTCCTGAATCATCGCGACCGCAGCCTGCAGCTTCTCTTCCGAAACGTTCTGGGTACGGCTCAGCACGATCGTTCCGGCGCTCTCCACCTGGTTGTTGTAGAACTCGCCGAAGTTCTTCATGTACATCTTGACCTTGCTCACGTCCGCGACGGTGACCAGGCTGTTCACCTGCATCTCGCAGTGTTCCGCGACCTGCTCGACTGCCCTGCGCACGTCGGAGAGCTTGCCGACGCCCGACGGCTCGATCAGGATGCGGGCCGGCGCGAACTGCTCCATGACCTTCTGCAGCGCCTCGCCGAAATCGCCGACCAGCGAGCAGCAGATGCAGCCGGAGTTCATCTCGGTGATGTTGATGCCGGCGTCTTTCAGGAAACCGCCGTCGATGCCGATCTCACCGAACTCGTTCTCGATGAGGACGACCTGCTCGCCCTGGAACGCTTCTTTGATCAGCTTTTTGATCAGCGTCGTCTTGCCGGCGCCGAGGAAACCGGAAATAATGTCGATCTTTGTCATTGTAAAATCATCCCTTCCTGCAGGGCCCGCGGCCCTATAAACTCATGCGGACATAAGCCCGCTCATTTTGCCAGAAAGGAATTATATACCATTTGAGAAAGATTCGCAAGTTTCAGTGTTTCAATTTTCCGAGGAATTCCCGCATGCGCCCGTGCTCTGCCTCAAACACTTCGTCCGGGGTGCCCTGCAGGGCGACCACGCCCTTATCCATGAAGATGATCTCGTCGGAGATCTCCCTGGCGAAATTCATCTCGTGGGTGACGATCACCATGGCGATGTGCAGGTCCGCGAGGGAACGGATGACGCGCAGCACCTCGCCGGTCAGCTCCGGGTCGAGGGCCGAGGTGGGCTCATCGAAGAAGAGGATCTTCGGGTTGAGGGCAAGGGCGCGGGCGATGGCCACGCGCTGGGCCTGTCCGCCGGAGAGCTGGTAGGGATAGGCGTCCTCCTTGTCCGAAAGGCCCATCTTGCGCAGCAGCTCCTTTGCCTCCTCGTAGACCTCCCCCTTCGGCCGCTTCTGGTTCTTCACCGGCGCGTCCATAATGTTCTGCAGCACCGAGAAATGGGGAAAGAGGTTGAAATTCTGGAAGACGAGTCCGAAGTTTGATCTGACCTGCCGGGCCTTCTCCCCCTTTACCGTGTGATAGACGCCATCCTGCACCCAGGCGGCGCGCTCGCCGAGATAGCTGATCTCGCCCGCGTCGATGGTCTCGAGCATGACCGCGCAGCGCAGCAGCGTGGATTTGCCGGACCCCGAGGGGCCGATGACGGAGAGGATCTCGCCCTTTTTCACCTCCAGGGAGATATCCCGGATGACCTCAAGGCCGTCAAAGGACTTCCTGATGTGCTTCATTTCCAAAAGGTTCACGTTTTCTCCCCCCCTTTACCGATAATAGGAAAGCTTCTTCTCGACCATCTCCATGACGATCGCGACGATGAAGTTAAAGACATAGTAGAAGACGGCGGCAACAAAGAAGGGAACGAAGGAGGTCTGGGAGGCCGCGATCTGCTTGGCGATGGTGAACATTTCCGCGTAGGCCAGGGCAAAGCTTAAGGAGGTATCCTTGACCAGGGTGATGACCTCGTTGGTCACCGCAGGCAGGATGCGCTTGATCACCTGGGGCAGGATGATGCGGAAAAAGGTAGCTGCCTTCCCGTAGCCCAGGAGCTTTGCCGCCTCGTACTGCCCCGCCGGCATGGACTCGATGCCTGAGCGGTAGATCTCCGCGAAGTAGGCCGCATAGTTGACGGAGAAGCCGATGATGATCGCGATGAACCGGTAATTTCCCCCGATGTTCATACTGAACAGATAATAGGGCCCGAAATACCAGACGAGAAGCTGGAGCATGAGGGGCGTGCCGCGCATCACGGAAATGTAGAACTTGACCAGGGTGCGGATGACCCGGTTCTTTGCCATCCGTCCGAAAGAGACCACAAGCCCAAGGGGCAGTGACAGCAGCAGGGTCAGGAAAAAGATATTCATCGATTTCAGCATCCCGGCGCCCATCTGCTGGAGCATTACGGAAAAACTCATGTTGTCCTCCATCCGGTGAAGAAGAGCCGCGCCGGTCCCTTTCGGTTCCGCGCGGCTCTCCGCCATTTTTGTTCAGGTTATGTTCTTTACAGGGCTTCGGTAGCCGCTTCGGTGGCTTCTTCAACTGCTTCATCAGCGCCGAGGCAGACCATGTCAGTCAGCTCGTACTTTTCAGCCAGCTCAGCGAAGGTACCGTTCTCAAGCAGGACCTGCAGATCGCGGTCGATGATCTCGCAGAGGGCGTCGTTGCCAAGCTTGAAGCCTACCGCGTACTGCTCGGCGTTGAGGGTCTCCTCCAGGATGGAGTAGCCTTCTCTGCCGGCGATCTGGTACTGGGCCACGCCGATATCCATGGCGATCGCGTCGATGCTGCCCGCCATCAGCTCTACGAAAGCGGTGTTGTAATCCTTGAACTGCTGCAGGCCGGCGAAGGTATCCGCCAGATCCTTCTGGTCGCCCTCAAGAAGGGTGAGCGCCGCGGAAGCAGCCTGCACGCCGACGGTCTTGCCGGCAAGGTCGGCAAGGGAAGCGACGCCTGCCTTGTCGGAGACGACGATGACCTGGCTGTTGTCCACATAGGGCACGGACCAGGTATAGGCGTCCTCACGGCCCGTCATGGTGAAGCCGTTCCAGATGCAGTCGATGGAACCGGAGTTCAGCTCCATGTCCTTGGAATCCCAGT